>NZ_JBYIQP010000004.1:0-144679 GCF_057707665.1 Actinacidiphila sp. bgisy167
CTCGAAGAGGGGATATCCGACACGGCCCGGGGAAGTCCGGGAACGTTGTGCTCGAAGCAAGGGATGTCTGCAGCGGTGACGAATGATGGAGCACGACACCCGCGCGGACGACTCGCGATGCGGCGTCAATGCGCCGCGTGCCGGTGGACGCGCTCCGCCGAGTACAGGTGGCTGTCGCGGAACTGCTCCGCCCCCAGCGTGCGACCGACGATGATGACCGCCGTCCGCACCACCCCGGCCGCCTTCACCTGCTCCGCGATGTCCGCGAGCGTGCCGCGCAGCACCAGTTCGTCCGGGCGCGAGGCCATCGCGACCACGGCCGCCGGGCAGTCGGCCCCGTAGTGCGGTGTGAGTTCGGCCACCACGCGGTCGACGTAACGGGCCGCCAGGTGCAGCACCATCAGCGCGCCGCTGCGGCCGAGCGTCGCCAGGTCCTCGCCCTCCGGCATGGGCGTGGCCTGCTGCGCGATCCGGGTCAGGATGACGGTCTGGCCGACGGTCGGCACCGTCAGCTCGCGCTTGAGGGCCGCGGCGGCCGCAGCGAACGCGGGGACGCCGGGGACGACCTCGTACGGGACGCCGGCCGCGTCGAGGCGGCGCATCTGCTCGGCGACGGCGCTGAACACGGACGGGTCGCCCGAGTGCAGCCGGGCCACGTCGTGGCCCTGCTCGTGGGCGCGGACCAGTTCCCCGGTGATCTCGTCGAGCGTCATCTGCGCCGTGTCCACCAGCCGGGCGTCCGGCGGGCACTCGGCGAGCAGTTCGCGGGGCACGAGACTCCCCGCGTAGAGGCAGACCTTGCTGCGGGCCAGAACCCGCTGCCCGCGCAGGGTGATCAGGTCGGCGGCGCCGGGGCCGGCCCCGATGAAGTGGACGGTCATGGCTGTGCTCCCGCGGGTTTGACGGCGGACCACTGGGTGACGGGCATGGCCTGGCGCCAGCCCGTGAAGCCGCCGACCGGGGCGGCGTGCGCGACGGCGAGCCGGACGAGTTCGCCCCCGTGCCGGGCGTACCACTGCGCGAGCAGCGCCTCGGACTCCAGGGTGACGGTGTTGGCGACCATCCGCCCGCCCGGCCGCAGGGCCGCCCAGCATGCCTCCAGCAGGCCGGACGCGGTGAGCCCGCCGCCGACGAAGACGGCGTCGGGGGCGGGCAGCCCGGCCAGCGCCGCCGGGGCGGCGCCGGTCACCACCCGCAGCGCCGGGACGCCGAGCGCGGCCGCGTTGCGGGTGATGCGCTCCGCGCGGACGGGGTCGCGCTCCACGGTGACCGCGCGGCAGGTGCGGTGCGCCCGCATCCACTCCACGGCGATCGAGCCGGAGCCGCCGCCCACGTCCCACAGCAGCTCGCCGGGCGCGGGCGCGAGCGCGGCAAGGGTCGCCGCCCGTACGTGGCGCTTGGTGAGCTGCCCGTCGTGCTCGTACGCGGCGTCCGGCAGCCCGGGCACCAGCCCCAGCCGGGGCGCGCCGGGATCGGCGGCGCACTCGACCGCGACGACGTTCAGGGGATCGCCGGGCGGGTGCGGCCAGTCGCCGGCCGTGCCGTCCAGGATCCGTTCGCGGGGCGAGCCCAACTGCTCCAGCACCCGCAACCGGCTGGCGCCGTAGCCCCGTTCGCGCAGCAGCCCGGCCACGGCGGCCGGGGTGTGCGCGTCCCGGCTCAGCACCAGCACCCGGCGCCCGTCGTGCAGCGCCCCCGCCAGCGCGGGCAGCGGCCGCCCCACCAAGCTCACCACGTCGGTGTCCTCGACCGCCCAGCCCAGCCGCGCGCAGGCGTACGACACCGACGAGGGGTGCGGGAGCACCCGCAGACGTTCCACGCCCAGCACCTCGCCGAGGGTCCGCCCGATGCCGTGGAACATGGGGTCACCGCTGGCCAGCACGGCGATCCGGCGTCCCGCGTGCGCGGCGATCAGCCGCGGCACGGCCGGCCGCAGCGGCGAGGGCCAGGCCACGCGCTCGGCAGCCACCTCACCGGGCAGCAGGTCGAGTTGACGCGGGCCGCCGATGACGACGGCGGCCTCCATCAGGGCCTCCCGGGACGCGGCGGGCAACCCTGCCCAGCCGTCGGCGCCGATCCCGACGACGGCCACGGGGGCGGACGCGTCGTCGTCCATCACGGTCACCTCGGCAGTCGGCGGGAACGGTCGGGCACAGCACCCGAACTCTACGTGGAGTGCCGGGTGAGCCCCGGGCCCGGGGCCCCTGCGCCCGAACCCTTGGCAACGGACTCCCTCGCCACCACCCGGCGTTCGCTCGGCGACCCCGCGATCGCCTGTCCCCTTGGCGCCCCGTACCCGTCAGATGTCCAGCCGGTACGGCAGCAGGCAGACGACGGCGTCCGTGCGCGAGCGCAGGACCGTGGCGAGGAGGATGCCGCGCTGGTTCTGCAGGATGCGGTAACGGGCGTGCCGCGGCTGGACCTCGGGGATGAGGACGGCGATCTGGCGGCCGTCCTGCGACATGCGGCGGACGTAGGAGAGGATCGGCAGCACCAGGGAGCGGTGCGGGCTCTCGATCACGTCGAGGCGGACGCCGGGCTGCCAGCGGTTCCATGTGTCGAGCAGCTCGCGCGCCTTGGCCCGGTCCGGCTCGACGGTGACCGCGACGACCTCGCCGCCGAGGGCCATGGCCGCGGTCAGCGCGCGCCCGGCGAGCCGGCTGACCCCGCCGAGGGGGACGATGACCAGGCTGTCGACGCGCCGCGGCCGCTCGGGGACGGCGCCGAGGGCGAGTTCCCGGCCGACCTCCGTGTAGTAGTGCTCGATGCGGGCGAAGAGCAGCATCAGCAGCGGCACCACGACGACGACCACCCAGGCGCCCTCGGTGAACTTGGTGGTCACCAAAATCACCCCGGCCAGCGCGGTCAGCAGCGCGCCCAGGCCGTTGAGCGCCGCGCGCGGCGCCCAGCGGCGCGGCCGGGCCCCCGCCCAGTGGCGGACGAGCCCGGTCTGGCTGATGGTGAAGCCGGTGAACACTCCGATGGCGTAGAGCGGGATGAGCCGCTGGGTCTCCGCGTCGACGGCGATGAGCAGAAGTGCCGCGAGCGCGGCGAGGGCGACGACGCCGTAGCGGTAGACGGGCCGCTCGGCGCGGAGCGCGAACACGTGGGGCAGCCGGTTGTCGCGGGCGAGCAGGCTCAACAGGACGGGCAGGCCGCCGAAGCTGGTGTTGGCCGCCAGGCCGAGGACGAGGGTGACCACCAGGTTGGTGACGTAGTACGGCCACCCCGTGCCGAAGGAGCCCGCGGTCAGCTGGGCCAGCACGGTCACGCCCTCGCGCGGGGCGACCTCGTCCCGGCGGATGAGGAAGGCGAGCCCGATGAGCATCAGTCCGAGCAGCGCGCCGAGCATCAGCTCGGTGCGCTGGGCGCGCCGCACCTTGGGCGGCCGGAAGGAGGGGACGGCGTTGGCGATGGCCTCCACCCCGGTCAGCGCGGAGCAGCCGGCGGAGAAGGCCTTGAGGACGAGCAGCACGCTCAGCGCCTCCGTCACGTGGACCGGCCGCGGGGCGCCGACGACCGCCGCGGGGTGGGCGAGCAGCAGGCCGGCGACGACGATCCCGCCCACGCACAGCACGAACAGTGCCGCCGGCAGCATCAGCACCCGCGCGCTCTCGGCGACGCCGCGCAGGTTCACCACGGTGAGCAGGGCCAGTCCGCCGAGGCAGATCTCCAGCAGGTAGGGGGTGAGCGCGGGGAACGCCGAGGCGAGGCTGGCGGCGCCGGCGGCCAGGCTGACGGCGACGGTGAGCACGTAGTCGACGACGAGGCTGGCCGCCGCCAGCAGGCTCACCCGCGTACCGAGGTCCTGCTTGGCCACGGCGTAGGAGCCGCCGCCGTCCGGGTGCACCGCGATGACCTGCCCGTAGGAGATGACGAGGACGACCAGCAGCCCCGCGATGACCAGCATGACGGGCAGCGTCACGGTCAGCGCCGCGGTCCCGGCGGCGATCAGCACCAGGACGATGGCCTCGGGCCCGTACGCCACCGAGCTGAGGGCGTCCAGCGACAGCGCGGCGAGCCCCTGCAGGCTGGTGAGCAGGGAGCGGTCCCCCTCGCCGTGCCGCAGCGGTACCCGGGGCCGCTCCTCACGGTGTGCCAGCCCGAAGGTCATCGCCCGACCGCCGTCTGCGTCTGCCTCATGGCTGGTCTCCTCCGCCCGCACGGACCGGCGGGCCTGCCGTCAGCCTCCGGCGGCGGCCTGCCCGGCGCAGCGCGGAGCGGCCGATCGGGTGAGCGGTCAGTCGGGCCGGGCCAGGAACTCCACGACGGCCAGGACGAGGAGGACGGCGAGGGCGAGCCCCAGGACGACCCAGCCGGTCGGGTACGACCAGAAGGCGAGCGCCAGGGCCGCGGCCGCCACCACGATCCAGCCGACCAGCAGTTTGTGCCGGACGAGCCACGGCCCGACGGGACCGGTCCGCATCCCCACCCGGTGCGCCGCGTCGCCCGCGCCGCCCAGCACGGACTCCCACACCCCGCGGGTGCGGCGGGCGTACTGCCCGGGCCCGCTCAGCCAGGCGCCCAGCGCCACGACGACGCCCAGCACGAACACCGCGCGGACGGTCTGGCGCAGGAAGCGGACGAGGGTGTCGTAGACGGTCCCGGCGGCCTGCTGGTCGACGCTCGCGGGCAGCGCGTCGAGGTAGACCACCCGGAAGACCGTCAGCGCCGCGCCGAGCACGAGGGCGGCGGCGGCGAAACCCAGCGCGGCGGCGACCAGGGCGCGCCGCCGGCGGACGGCGAGCAGCACGCCGGCCGCCGCGAGGACGATGGTGAGGATCGGCAGCCAGAAGCCGGCGAGCTGCAGGAGCCGGAAGGCGGTCCTGATCTTGCCCACCTTCTCGGAGCGGACGACGGTGAAGTCGGTGTGGACCTCGGGGATCTTCGCGGCGATGGTCAGGCCCGCGTCGACCAGCCGCTGTTTGACCCGGTCGACGAGGGGGGCGAGGTCGACGGCCACGGTGTCGTTCGTGAGCTTCACCGCGCCGCCTCCCTGGCCGGTCAGCGCCTTGTCCAGCGAGTCGTGGATCCGGCGGTTGGCGTCGGTCCACACCTCCTCGAAGGCGTCGCTGCGCACCACCTTCTCCGCCGCCCCGCGCACGAGGCCCTCGATGCCGCTGGTCAGCGGGGCGGAGAGGCGGCCCAGCAGGTCGTCCAGGAGGGGGCGGTCCTGCGGTGCGACCTCGTCGAGCAGGCTTTTGAGATCGATGCGCTGCATCAGCACGGACGTGATCCGGTCGGCCGCGGCGTCCTGGACGGCGGGGTCGCTCGCCAGGGGCGCGACGGTGGCGACGTAGCGGTCGGTGTCGCCGACCTCGGAGTCCACCCAGACGGCCAGCGCGCTCAGCGGTACGAGGACGCAGGCCACGACGATGAACAGGGCGGAGAAGAAGGCCCGCGCGGGGCGCCGCCGTTGGGGCGTCGGGGCCTGCGGTCCGGCGCCCGAGGCGGCGGTCTCCCGCGCCTCCAGAGCCGACAGCCGGGCACGCAGGTCGGCGAGCTCGTCCCGCCCCGCGGGCGTCGGGTCCGCCATGCCACAGCCGCCTCTCTTCACCACGCGACACGGACATTCAACACGTATGGTGAAAGATGTGCCATTTGGGGCGCATGAGTCAGTGGAGGTAGGAATGACGAGGCCGCACCGGGTCCGCGCGGGGTGCGCGGCGGTCGTACTGTCCGCCACCGCGCTCGCCGCGAGCGCCTGCTCGGACGGCGACACCACCCCCGCCGAGAAGGCGTCGAAGGCCGCGTCCGCCGCGTCCTCGCTGGTGTCCGAGGGCGCCGAGGCCGTCGCCTCGGCGACCGCCGCCGCCCAGTCCCAGCTGGCGAAGATCAAGAACGGCGTCAACGCCAAGGGCGACGTCGCACTCGGCCCCGTGACCAAGGACGGCGGCAAGGCCGCCACCAAGGTCACGGCCACCAACAGCAGCGACAAGCAGGCCACGTACACGGTCGAGGTGACCTTCCGGGACGGGAGCGGCAACCTCCTCGACGCCGTCGTCGTCAACGTCGCGGACGTGGCCCCGCAGAAGTCCGGCGAGGTCACCGCCCGCAGCCACCGCGACCTGACGGGCACGGTCAAGGCCCAGGTCGACGCGGCGCTGCGGCACTGAAGCACCGTCACACGAGGAGGCAGCCATGGCAGCCACCAGCACCACACCCCGGACCGGGAAGCGCGACGCGTGGGCGTACGGCGGGGTCACCTTCGCCGGCGTCCTGCTGCTCGTCGACGGCGTCCTGGCCGTCTTCCAGGGCATCTCGGGAATCGCCACGGACGACGTGTACGCGCGCATCGGCGACTACGTCTTCAAGTTCAGCCTGACCGCGTGGGGATGGATCCACCTCGTCCTCGGCGTGCTCCTGATCATCACGGGCATCGGGCTCCTCGGCGGCGCCGCGCTCTGGTCCCGCATCGCGGGTGTCGTCCTCGCGGGCCTGGGCATCATCGTGAACTTCCTCTACCTGCCCTACCTGCCCTTCTGGTCGCTCGTCCTCATCGCGCTCGACCTGTTCATCATCTGGGCGCTCGCGCACTACAGGCCGGAGCGCTCGGCCGTCTGACCACCGCCCGCCCGGTCCTCCCCCGGCGTGCTGGGGGGAGGGCCGGGGGCGGCGGGCCCGGCGCACGCCCCCGGCCGGCCGCCGTGGAGCACCGCGCCGACGGTCAGGCACACCGTGGCCACGACGCACAGCGCGATCAGCCCGGACAGCAGGGTGAACACCGAGCCCAATGAGCCGTACACCTCCAGGCTGCGGTTCAGCGCCCTCGGCAGATACAGCGGCGCGGAGAAGACGGCCGCCTCCATCAGCAGCGCCGTGAGCAGCGCCCCCGGCAGCAGCGGCCGCCACCCGATCCGGCCGCCCAGCAGCAGGTGCTGCGTCCACCACCAGACGCCCACCGCGCTCACCACGGACAGCGGGACGCCGAGCCAGCGGCCCACGCCGAAGCCCAGGCGCAGCGGCCCCTGGACCGCCAGGTAGACGAGTGCCGCGCACACCCAGGCGACCCAGCGCCAGGCCGCGATCCGCGCCGCCGACTTGGGCAGGCCCCAGGCGCGTTCGCAGACCCGCTGCATCGCCCGGCTGCAGGCCGTGGCCGACAGCAGGGCCATCAGGATGCCCACCGCGCCCACCGTCTGCCGCAGGTCCCCCGGGTGGGACTCGTAGACCGAGCGCAGCTGTTCACCGGAGGGGCCGGAGAGCCCCAGCACCCGCACCAGCGAGTCCAGCAGCTCCCTGCGCACGCCCTCCGGCGCGAGAGAGGCGATGACGAAGAGCAGGGGCACGGCGGTCAGGAAGGCCTGGGCGGCCAACCGGGTGGCCGCGTCCAGGACGTTGACGCTCAGCAGTCGGGCGGCGAGCCGGGTGATGACGGGGAAGCGCCGCTCGGCGTCGCTCCGCAGGGCGCGCGCCCGCCCCGGCAGGTCCGCGAACCGCGCACGGACCCCCTCCGGTACGCCGACCCGTGGCCGCCTTCTCACAGTGCGACTATTTTTCAGCCCGCCCGGCCCCGCAACCGGGGATCTGCCGCGGGGCCCTCGGCGCGGTGCGCGAGCGAGTGCGCGAGGGGGAATGAGCGAGGGACGCTCAGCCCCGTTCCGCGCGCCACCGCGCGACGACGTCCTCCACGTCGTACGGGACGAGACCCAGCGGCGGGCCGTCCATCGGGGTGCGCAGGCCCGCGCGGATCCTGTCGTTGACCTCCTCGACGATGCGGCGCACCTCGCGTTCGGAGGGGGCGCGGGAGGCGGCGTGCATCGCGTCCTCCACCTCCTTGCGCAGCCTCAGGCTCGTCGGCAGCTGGGACAGCCCCTCGCGGGCCATCTTCTCCCTGATCCACCACAGCTCGTCGTAGGGCCGGTCCAAGGCGGCCAGCGGCTTCCCGGCCCCGGGCAGGTCGTCGAAGGCGCCGCGCTCCGCCGCTTCCCGGATCTGCTTGTCGACCCAGGACTCGAAGGGGACGCCCGGTGGCTTACGCTCCGTCATACCGTCGATTCTCCCGCCCGCCGCGCCGACGCGGGAGGGCGCGCTCGAGGAGAACGCGACGGCGCGGTGCCGGCGGGGCGGGGCGTCATTCCCCGGCCGGCGTCCAGCCCTGGGCCCGCAGCACCGCCGCGACGTCCGGGGCGCGGTAGTGCTCCCCCTTGAGGACCTTGCCGTCGGCCCGCAGGGCCGGCCGGCCGTCCGGGCCGAGTTTGCTCATGTTGGCGCGGTGGATCTCCGCGATGACCTCGTCCAGGTCGATGCCGTGCACCAGCGCGGTGCCGTACGCGACATAGACCACGTCGGCCAGCTCGTGCGCGAGGTGGTCGAGCGGCCCCTTCTCGGAGGCCTCGGCGACCTCGGCCACCTCCTCGGCGAGCAGGTCCTGGCGGTGCGCCGCCAGAACGGGCGGGATCTCGGTCGGGCGGGGGCGGACGTCGAGACCGAAGGCGGTGTGGAACTCGCGGACCAGGCCGGCGGGGGAGGGTGAGGAAGGTCGCATTCCGCCGATCGTAGTAGCCGCTCAGCGGCCCCCGGTCGCGCGGACGGCGGAAGGCCGTGACGCCGGGCCCCCGCCGTCGCCGTTCCCGCCGCGGCGGCGTCGGCCGCCCCGCGCGCGGACCCGGACGCCGCCGTCCTCGACGGCCGCCGGCAGGGCGGAACGCGGCACCGCGCCCGCGGCCGTGGTGCGGCTGCGGCCGTGCCGGCTGCCCTGCCTGCGCTGTACCGCCGTGGGGCGGTCGCCACCGGCACGTCCCCGGACCGGCCCATCCTGTGCCGTTGCCGTCCCCACCCGGGTCCGGCGGCAGCCCTGGTGACGAGGAGCCCGCGTGCGCCCGCGCCCTCGCAGCGGAACCCTCATAGCGCGTATGCAAGCGTTCACACCGCCAAAATCATGCTGCCGCAATAGGGAAAGGGGCTTCCCCCTCGCATATGCGTCACTATGATCGGGTCATGCACACCTACCGGATCGGTGAGGCGGCCGCCTTGATGGGCGTGAGCGCCGACACCCTCAGGCGCTGGGTCGACGGCGGGCGGCTGCGGGCGGAACGCGACGGGCAGGGCCGGCGCGTCATCGAGGGCCCCGCACTGGCCGCTTTCGTCCGGGAGTTCAACCGTGCGGAACGCCAGCGCACGGGCTCCTCGGCCCGCAACCGCTTCTCCGGCATCGTCACCGAGGTGATCCTCGGCGACGTCTCCGCACAGGTGGAGATCCAGGCCGGCCCGTTCCGCGTGGTGTCCATGATCAGCCGGGAGTCCGCCGAGGAACTGAAGCTCGAGCCCGGCGTGCCGGCGGTCGCCGTCATCAAGTCGACCAACGTCGTCGTCGAGACGCCTCATTGACCCGGAGGGTCATGCCTGTGACGAACCGTCCCACGCACCGCCGGACCCTTCAGTCGGCCGTCGGAGGCGCCGCGGTGCTGCTGGCCCTGAGCGCGTGCTCGTCCTCGGACGGCTCCGCCCGCGCCTCCTCGCCCTCCTCGCCCGGCGGCGTGGAGGGCACGGTCACCGTCTTCGCCGCCGCCTCCCTCAAGGAGAGCTTCACCGAACTGGGCGAGCAGTTCGAGGCGGCCCACCCCGGCACCGAGGTCACCTTCAACTTCGGCGGCAGCGACGCCCTCGCCGCCAGCATCACCTCCGGAGCCCCCGCCGACGTCTTCGCCGCCGCCTCCCCCACGACCATGCGGATCGTCACCGACGCCGAGGACGCGGCCGGCGAGCCCGCGACCTTCGTGCGCAACCGGCTGGAGATCGCCGTCGTCCCGGGCAACCCCAGGGACGTCGACACGCTCAAGGACCTCACCAAGGCCGGGACGAAGGTCGCCCTGTGCGCCAAGGAGGTGCCCTGCGGCGCCGCCGCGCAGAAGGCGCTGGACGCCGCCGGCCTGAAGCTCACCCCGGTCTCCTACGAGCAGGACGTCAAGAGCGCGCTGACGAAGGTGGAACTGAAGGAGGTCGACGCCGCCCTGGTCTACAGGACCGACGTCAAGGCCGCAGCAGGCAAGGTGGAGGGCGTGGAGTTCCCCGAGTCCGCCGGCGCCGTCAACGACTACCCCGTCGTCCTGCTCAAGGACGCGCCCAACACCGTGGCCGCCAGGGCCTTCATCGCCCTCGTCCGGTCCGAGGAGGGCCGGCGGGTGCTGAGCGGGGCGGGCTTCCTCACGCCATGACCGACCACAAGGGCGGCGCGCCCGAAATCCCGGAGGCCGGGCCGCGCCGCGCGGGCCGCCGGCGGGGGCGCCGTTCCCCGGTGCCCCTGCCACTGCTGCTGCCCGGCCTGCTCGGCCTCGTCTTCCTCGTGCTGCCGCTCGCCGGGCTGCTGGTGCGGGCGCCGTGGAGCGACCTGCCCGCGCAGCTCACCAGCCCCGCGGTGTGGCAGGCGCTGCGCCTCTCCCTGGTCTGCGCCACCCTCGCCACCGCGGTGACCCTCGTGCTGGGGGTGCCGCTGGCCTGGCTGCTGGCCCGCACCGAGTTCCCCGGCCGCCGGCTGGTGCGCGCCCTGGTGACGCTGCCCCTGGTGCTGCCGCCCGTCGTCGGCGGCGTCGCCCTGCTGCTGGCGCTGGGCCGCAACGGGGTGGCCGGGCGGTGGCTGGACCAGTGGTTCGGGGTGACGCTGCCCTTCACGACCGCGGGCGTCGTCGTCGCGGAGGCCTTCGTCGCGATGCCGTTCCTGGTCATCAGCGTCGAGGGCACCCTGCGGGCCGCCGACCCGCGCTACGAGGAGGCCGCCGCCACCCTCGGCGCCTCCCGCTTCACGGCCTTCCGCCGGGTGACGCTGCCGCTGATCGCCCCCGGCATCGCCGCCGGAGCCGTCCTGGCCTGGGCACGGGCGCTCGGCGAGTTCGGCGCCACCATCACCTTCGCGGGCAACTTCCCCGGCCGCACACAGACGATGCCGCTCGCCGTCTACCTGGCCCTGCAGAGCGACCCGGCCGCCGCCATCGCGCTGAGTCTGGTCCTGCTCGCCGTGTCGATCGCCGTCCTGGCCGGGCTGCGCGACCGCTGGACGGCCACCTCATGACCTCCACGGACACCGCCCTCGCGCCCCCCGGCGGCCCGGCGCCGCAAGGCCTGGACGCCCGGCTGGTCGTCGACCGCGGCGCCTTCCGCCTCGACGTGGCCCTCACCGCAGCCCCCGGGGAGGTGCTCGCCGTGCTCGGGCCCAACGGCGCCGGCAAGACCACCGCACTGCGGGCCCTGGCCGGGCTGACCCCGCTCAGCGGCGGCCACCTGCGGCTGGACGGCGCCGATCTGGCGGGCGCGCCCCCCGAGACCCGCCCGGTCGGCGTGGTCTTCCAGGACCACCTGCTGTTCCCGCACCTGTCCGCCCTGGACAACGTCGCCTTCGGCCCGCGCTGCCACGGCGTGCCCAAGGCACGGGCCCGCGCCGAGGCCGCCGCCTGGCTGGAGCGCATGGGGCTGGCCGAGTACGCCGCCACCCGGCCCCGCCGGCTCTCCGGCGGCCAGGCGCAGCGCGTCGCCCTCGCCCGAGCGCTGGCCACCCGGCCTCGGCTGCTGCTGCTGGACGAACCGCTGGCCGCGCTCGACGCCCGCACCCGCCTGGAGGTCCGCGCGCAGCTGCGCCACCACCTGGCCGACTTCGAGGCGGTGGCCCTCCTGGTCACGCACGACCCCCTGGACGCCATGGTGCTGGCCGACCGGCTGGTGGTCGTCGAGCACGGCCGCCTGGTGCAGGAGGGCACGCCCGGCGAGATCGCCCGCCGCCCGCGCACCGACTACGTGGCCCACCTCGTCGGCCTCAACCTCTACCGGGGCCGGGCGGAGGGCCACACCGTACGGGTCGACGGGGGCCCGGCCGTCACCACCACCGAGGAGCTGTCCGGCCCGGCCTTCGTCGCCTTCCCGCCCGGGGCCGTCACCCTGCACCGGGAGCGCCCGGCCGGCTCCAGCGCCCGGAACGTGTGGCAGGGCAGGGTCGCGGGACTGGAGTCGCACGGCGACCAGATCCGCGTGGACGTCCAGGGCGAGCTCCCGCTCGCCGCCGACCTCACCACGGTGGCCACCGCCGATCTCGGGCTGCGGCCCGGCGCCGAGGTGTGGGCCACCGTCAAGGCGGCCCAGACGCACGCCTACCCGGCCTGAACCGGGGGCCAGGGGCAGGGTCAGGCCGGGTCAGCGAGGCCGGGGCGGGATCAGGCCGGCGTCAGGAGTGGGCCGCCCGGCGACAAGAGGACGATAACGGCCGCCCTGGGGCGCACCGCCCGGGTCTTCCATGGAGGGCATGGACGAGGCCGGAAACCACCGGGTGGTCGTCGGGGTGAGCGGCTCCCTCGGCAGCATCACGGCGCTGCACCGCGCCGCCGCCGAGGCGCGCCGCACGGACGCGGTGCTGCTCGCCGTGCTCGCGTGGCAGCCGCCGGGCGGGGAGTTCGCGTACCGGCGCTCTCCCCGCCCCCCGTTGCCGGACGTCTGGCAGGACCGGGCCGGGCAGCGGCTCCTCGACGCCCTCGACGCCGCTTTCGGCGGCCTGCCGGAGGGCCTGCGCCTGCGCGCGATGACCGTCCGCGGTCCGGCGGGACGGGCTCTGACCCTCGTCGCGGACCGCCCGGACGACGTGCTGGTGGTCGGCGCCGGACGACGCGGCCGGCTGCGGCGGCTGCTGCACCCCTCGGTGGCCCGGCACTGCCTGCACCACGCGGTGTGCCCGGTCCTCGCCGTGCCCCGCTCCCCGCTCCATGACGTCCTCGAGGGCGTGCGGCGCCGCAACACCTGGCGGCTGCCCCTGCACGCCGCGACATCCCAGCGGTGAACCGGGACCGCCCGGCGGTCGCGGTGGGCGGTGGGCCGTTGCCCGCCCCTCCCGACCCGGGGCCCGAACCCCGCGCCCCGTGCCGCTGGGGGAGGAGGGCCGAAGAAGGGCGCGTCGTCCCTTGGACGGTGTCGGCCCGATGGTGGAGCCGCGCATGGTGGTGACTGCGCCCGCACGGGAGCGGCTGGACCAGGTGCCGCGGTTCCCACGGGGCCCGCTGATCGCCCTTGACATCCCTCCGGGCCATCAGCCGTGATCATTCACCATTCGAGATCCACTTTCGGTACACGGCCTGGCGAGAGCGGCTGCCACGCATCGCTGCAGTGAGAGCCCTCTGCCGTTCCTTCCCTGACGGAACGCCAGAAGACCCTCGGCCCGGCTCCGGCGAGAAGCCGCCGCCTGCGGCCTCTCGCCGGACCGTGTCCTACGCCGAGGCCGCCGTCCCCGCGCCGACGGAGCCGGGCCCCGTGGAGGCGCCGGGCGGGACCGGCTCCAGCAGGCGCCCGGCCAGGTGGCCGAAGAGCAGGCCGAAAGAGGTCCACAGCGTCAGCTGGATCGCCAGCGCCGCCAGCCGGAACTGCCAGAGCAGCGCTGCCGGGAAGTGCTCCGGCACCTCGTCGACCGCGGGCAGGAACGCGTACGCGAGCCCCACGGCTGTCACGAAGAAGCCGCCGGCGGCCACGGTCGCGTACCAGGCGCCCAGCCTGGGCACGAGGCGCCTGCCGAGGATCGCGGCAGCGACCGCGAGCAGCACGCCGAGCAGCATCATCAGGAAGTACAGCGCGGTGCGCTTGCCGATGGTGTCGGGGTCGCCGACGGCCGGCGGGTTGGCCGGGTACTTCAGGAAGGGCACGACGTAGACCGCGACCAGCGCCGCGGCCGACAGCAGCACGGCCGTGGGCCGGGCGCCGATGCGGCCGATCCGGCCGAGGGCGAAGCAGTAGGCGAGGGCGGCGATGCCGCCCAGCGCCACGCCGTAGACGAGGAGGCCGGTGGCCAGTCCGGCGGTGGACTGCACGGCACGGCTGACCGGTTCGGCGCCGCCGTGCTCGTGCGCGTGCGACTCCTCGAACGCGATGGCGGCGTCGACCTTGGACTCGCCCAGCAGGTAGGCGACGACCAGCGCGAACGCGCCGGCCGCGAGCCCGGCCAGCATGCCCCGCACCAGCAGTCGTCTGACGGTGAGGGAGGTGACCGGGCTGACGGGGTGGGCGGCGCCCACCGGGTCGGTGGGGCTCATGGTCGTGGCGCCCCTGTCAGTGGCAGGGGAAGCCGAGCAGGTGGCGCCCGTCGTGCAGCCACTCGTGGACGTTCTCGCCGGACAGGAGGGACGTGGCCCCCTGCTCGGCGCCCACGAAGTAGAGCAGGACCAGCATCAGGACGCCGAAGAAGACCGCCCAGGGCAGGATCGCCCTGATCGGCAGCGTCACGGGGGCGGTGGAAGGGGCTGCGGCCGGTGAGAGGGCGGACTGCGCCATGGCATGACCTCCTGGTGGGAACTCGCGTCCCGGTCGGTGGAGCTCTGTCGGACGACTGCGGGTCTGACTCGCCTGGCGCGGGGCTGGGCTTACAGTGGCGCGACCGTGCCGGATTTGCACCGGACTTCCGCTGTGTCGTCGTGAATGTCGTCGTGACGGTACCGCGATCCGGTGGTCCGGCCAAGGGCGCGTGGGCACGCCCCGCGGTGCGCGGGAGCACTTCCCCGCGAGCGACGGGCCGCGTACGGCAAGGGCAGTCGGCCATCACGCGACATCGCGGCAGGGACGAGGAGGATGCATGACGACCCGGGTGATGTTGGTCTCACCGGTGGCCAACGCCGCGCTGCGCGAGGCGCGTTTCGACGACGACGTGCCGCCGGACGAGCGGGCCCTGGACGCCGCCCGCGCGCTGGCCGGTGCGCTGCGCTCCGCCGGGCCGGTGCCCGTCTCGCCCACCGCGCGCTGCCGCGCCACCGCCGAGGCGCTCGGCCTCACGGCCGAGGAGACGGCTCCGGCGGGGTGGGCGCTGGGCCGCTGGCGGGGACGCACCTTGGCCGAAGTGAGCGCCGAGGAACCGGAGGCGGTGGCCGCATGGCTCTCCGACCCGGACGCCGCGCCGCACGACGCCGAGTCGCTGCGCGACCTGTGCGCGCGGGCCGGGGCATGGCTGGACGGGCTCGCCGCGGCGCCGGGCCGGGTGCTCGCCGTCGTCGAACCGGAGATCGTCCGGGCGTGCGCGGTCCGGGCCTTGGGCGCACCCGAGTCGTCCTTCTGGCGGATCGACGTGCCGCCGCTGACGGCGACGGAATTCAGCGGGCGGTCCGGACGCTGGAACCTGCGGGCGGGCCGCCCTCCGGCCTGATCGTGGTGCGCTCCAGCGGGGACAAGCCTCTTGCAAATGAGTCGCAATAAGGTTCTATGATGGGGCGTCGTCCTCGCCGACCCCGGCGTCCTCGCCGCCCGCCCGGCCCGCCGCGGGCCCGACCTGGAGCTCGCCCATGCATGTACCCGACGGATTCATCGACGCCCCGGTGTCGGTGGCGACCGGTGCCGTCGCGGCCGCAGCCGTGGCAGTGAGCCTGCGCGGCGCGCGACGCGAACTCGACGAGCGCACCGCGCCGTTGGCCGGACTCGTCTCGGCGTTCATCTTCGCCGTCCAGATGCTCAACTTCCCGGTGGCCGCGGGCACCAGCGGCCACCTCCTCGGCGGCGCGCTCGCGGCGATACTCGTCGGCCCCTTCACAGGGGTGCTGTGCGTGTCCGTCGTCCTGCTCATCCAGGGCGTGCTCTTCGCCGACGGCGGCCTCACGGCCCTCGGTGTGAACATCACCGACATGGCGGTCGTGACCGTCGTCGTGGCCTACGCCCTCTTCCGGGGGCTGGTCAAGGTGCTGCCCGACGGGCGCGGCGGGGTGACGGGCGCGGCCTTCGTCGCGGCCCTGGTCTCCGTCCCGGCCGCGGCGGTGGCCTTCACCGGGATCTACGCGCTGGGCGGGACGACCGACGTCGCGCTCGGCAAGGTCTTCACCGCCATGGTCGGCGTGCACGTCCTGATCGGCATCGGTGAGGCGGTGATCACCGCGGCGACGGTGGGCGCGGTCGTCGCCGTCCGCCCCGACCTCGTCCACGGCGCCCGCGGCCTGCGCCGCCCGCTGGAACTCAAGGAGGCGACCGTCTGATGGCGGCCGTGACCGACACCCGCAAGCGCGGCGGCATACGGCCGCTGTGGATCGCCGGGCTGATCGCCGCCCTGGTGCTCGCCGGATTCGTCAGCTACTACGCCTCGGCCAGCCCGGACGGCCTGGAGAAGGTCGCCGCCGACCACGGCATCGACCGCAAGACCAGGGACCACACGGCCAAGGACTCCCCCCTGGCGGACTACCAGACCAAGGACGTCGGCGACGCCCGGCTCTCCGGAGGCCTCGCCGGCGTGATCGGCGTCGGCGCCACCCTCGCGCTGGGCAGCGGCGTCTTCTGGATCGTCCGCCGCCGGCCCGGCACGGCCGCGAGCTAGTCGTGGGCGCGGGGCACGCACACCGGCTCTACCGGCCCGGACGCTCGCCGGTGCACGCGCTGCCCGCACAGTGCAAGCTCGCCGCCGTCTTCTGCTTCGTCCTGGTCGTCGTCTCCACCCCGCGCACCGCGATGTGGGCCTTCGGCCTCTACGCGGTGCTGCTGGCGGCGGTCGCCGCCGTGGCCCGCGTCCCGGCCGGGTTCCTGCTGCGGCGGCTGCTGATCGAGGTGCCCTTCGTGGCCTTCGCCGTCCTCATGCCGTTCGTCGCCGAGGGCCCGCGCACCGAGGTGCTGGGCCTGTCCCTCAGCGTGAGCGGCCTGTGGGGGGCCTGGAACATCCTCGTCAAGGGCACCCTCGGCGTCGCCGCCTCCGTCCTGCTGGCCTCCACCACGGAGCTGCGCGAACTCCTCCTCGGCCTGCAGCGGTTGCGGCTGCCGGCGCTGCTGGTGCAGATCGCCTCGTTCATGATCCGGTACGGGGACGTCATCACCGACGAGATGCGCCGCATGCGCGTCGCCCGCGCCTCGCGCGGCTTCGAGGCCCGCGGCCCGCGCCACTGGGGCGTGCTCGCCAAGTCCGCGGGCGCCCTGTTCATCCGCTCCTACGAGCGCGGCGAGCGCGTCCACCTGGCGATGGTCAGCCGCGGATACGCCGGCAGCATGCCGGTGATCGACGAGGTGACGGCCTCGCGCGCCCAGTGGTCCTACGCCGCCGTGCTCCCGGCCGCCGCCCTGCTGATCTGCCTGACGGGATGGTTCCTGTGACACCTTCGCTCGAGGTCAAGGGCCTCGCCTACGCCTACCCCGACGGCCATCAGGCCCTGTTCGGCGTCGACCTGACCATCGCCCGCGGCGAGCGGGTCGCCCTCCTAGGCCCCAACGGGGCCGGCAAGACCACCCTCGTGCTGCACCTCAACGGCATCCTGGAGGCCGGCGCGGGGTCGGTGACCGTGGCCGGGCTCCCGGTGGGCGACCGGCGGCACGTGGCGGAGGTCAGGCGCCGGGTCGGCATCGTCTTCCAGGACCCGGACGACCAGCTCTTCATGCCCACCGTCCGCGAGGACGTCGCCTTCGGCCCGGCCGCGGCCGGCCTGCGCGGCGCCGAGCTGGAGGCCTGCGTCCGCACGGCACTGGAGCGGGTCGGCATGGCCGAGTTCGCCGACCGGCCTCCGCACCACCTGTCGTTCGGCCAGCGGCGCCGCGTGGCGGTGGCGACCGTCCTCGCCATGGAGCCGGAGATCCTCGTCCTGGACGAGCCCTCCTCCAACCTGGACCCCGCCTCCCGCCGCGAACTGGCCGACATCCTGCGCTCCCTGGACGTGACGGTCCTGATGGTCACCCACGACCTGCCGTACGCCCTGGAGCTGTGCCCGCGCTCGGTCGTCCTGAGCGGCGGCACGGTCGTCGCCGACGGCCGCACCCAGGAACTCCTCTCCGACGACGCCCTGATGCGCGCCCACCGCCTTGAGTTGCCCTTCGGCTTCGACCCCCGCTCGGTCAGCGTCCGGGCCTGAGCCACGCCGGCGCCCCGGCCGGGGGCCGCAGTCGGGTCGTCTGCGAGGGACCCGCCCTGCGGGCGTCAGGGCGGGTCCGGACCGGACACCGTGGCGAGCACGGCCGCGGAGCCCGTGCGCACCGGGGCCCCGGGCGTGAGCGGTCGAGGTGCAGAAGGTGCCGCTGGGCTCGGTCGTGCCGGAGTCGGCCTGCACCGCCGGTGCTTCGACTTGACGGAGCACGGCGCCCGAGCGCGGCTCACCCGGTCCGGGATGTGCATGTCGCGGGTGCCCGGCGAGACGCCCGGCTGCTCGGCGATCGAGGTGATCGAGCGGCCGGGGTCGGACGGGGACGGCGGCGGCACGGATGACTTCGCCTGCGGCGACGCTCGGCGCCGACCCCGGCACGCTCGCAGGCCGCGACCAGGCCCTCGTTGGTACCGATGACGATGACTTCACGGACGCGGAGCGAACGGTTCCCAGGAGGTGCGGCTCGTTTCTCGGGCAAGAGGCCCTCGGCGAGAGGCGAGAGAGGCGCCCCGGGCCGACGGTCTGGAAGGCGACGGCGAGCAGGGCCCTGGGCGAAGGCCCCGGAAGGGGTGGGAACAGGGGACCCTACTGCGCCGGCGTGTGCGGCGTGCCCGCGGCGCGAATGCGCTGGGTGAGGAAGAGAGCCGCACGGTCCAGTGCCTCGTCCGCCTCGTCCAGGACGCCGGCGAACGCCTGGAACACGTGCGGCACGTCGGCGGTGATGTCCAGGATGACGTTTACTCCGACCGACCTCGCACGCTCGGCAAGCCGCGTGGAGTCGTCCAGCAGGATCTCGTTGGTGCCCACCTGGACCAGCATGGGGGGAAGCCGGTCAGGTCGGCGAGGACGGCCGGGCTGAGCAGGGGCTGGTGCGGGTCGGCTCCGGCGAGGTACATGGCCCCGGTGTGTTCAACGGCCCTGCGGGTGAAGACCGGGTCGACGCCTTCCTTGGTGTCCATGCTCCGGCCCGTGCGAGTGGCGTCGAGGCCCGGGGAGAACGCCACGATGGCGGCGGGCAGCGGGAGTCCCGCGTCACGGGCGGCCAGGCAGGTGGTGACGGTCAGGCCACCGCCGGCGGAGTCGCCTGCGAACGCGATGGTCGAGGGGTCCTCACCGCTGTCGAGGAGGGCGCGGTAGGCGCTGAGCGTGTCTTCGATCGCGGCCGGGAACGGGTGCTCGGGGGCGAGCCGGTAGGCCGGCGAGTACGCCCCGAAGCCGGTCTTGGCCACGAGATGTCCCGTCAGCGACAGGGCGGTCTCGGGGGAGCCGAACACGAAGCCGCCGCCGTGGAAGTACAGGATCGTCCCGGCGCGGGTCCCGTTGTCCGGCTCGACACGCAGGGCGGGTCGGTTGCCGAGCGTCGTCCGTGCGGTGCGGATGGTGCCGGGCACGATCATCCGGGCCATCAGCGCCCTGAAGCCTGCTCGTATCTCCTCGACCGACCGTGGGGGCTGCCGCAGCATCACGTCGACCTCGGCGCGCTGTGCCTTGCTCATGGCTGTGCTCCCGTCGGAGGTAGCTTCCAGTACACTATATGCCATGGCATACACATCGGGTGGTGACGCGGTCGATCTACCGGCCTTCTTCGCCGACCTCGTACGGTGCGAGACGCGCCTCTACAACGCGCTGAACGATCGCCTCCGCGCGCGGCACGGGATCGTCACCTCGCAGTTCGAGTTCCTGCGCTTCCTGCGCGACCACCCCGGGGCCCGCGTGGCGGACCTGGCGACCGAGTTCGCCATCGGCATCGGAGCAACCAGCAAGGGCGTCGACCGCCTGGAGAAGCAGGGCTGGGCCGTCCGGCAGCCGAACCCGGCCGACCGCCGGTCCTCACTGCTGGAACTGAGCGACGACGGCACGCGGCTCGTCGACGCGGCCGAGGAGACATTCGCCGAGCGACTGGCCGAACTGATCGGCGGCACGCTCGACGATGCCTCGGCGTCGGCCGCCGCCCATGCGTTGGGGGAGCTGCGCTCGGCGCTCGAACGCAACCAGATCGGGACGCCCGCAGGCTGACGGACCCGCCTCAGACGCCGGTGCGCGGCCCAAGGGGTCGCGGGCCGGGGGCCAATCGTCGCCCTCGACGGCGCCCGGGTCGCGGGAAGGGCTCAGGCCCCGGCCCCGCCGGTGGCCTCGATATCGCCCGGGAGCGGCCCGGGAAGCCGACGCACCGGTCCTTGAGCCAGGAAGCGGGCGATGTCCTCGTCCTTTGCGACGGCGGCGGCGGCGGCGCGGTACCGGGTGTTCTACAGGACCACGGGCCGTGGCCACGGGCCCCAGACCCCGGCCGATCCTCCTTCGCGGCACGCCTGCCGGATCGGACCCCGGCCGCCGTGGCAGCTCGCGCGGGCGGAACGGTGGCGGGACTCCTGGACGGTGAACGACCGGTTCACCAGTCGGCGACAGGTGTCGACGAACGGGTCGACCAGGGCGGGCGGGTGCGTCGCCCCGCGGCCGTACCGGACCGGAGGAGCGGTGACGACCCCGCGCCCCTCCGGCCCGTACGGCCGGCGTTCGCTAGCTCAGACCGTTGTTGATCGCGGTGACCAGCTCACCGTTGCTGGTGTCGCCGCTGAACTCCCAGAAGAACGCGCCGCCGAGGCCCTGGCTCTTCACATAGGCCATCTTGCCGGCGATGGTCGACGGGGTGTCGTAGCTCCACCAGTTGTTGCCGCAGTGCGCGTACGCGGTGCCCGCGACGGTGCCGGTGGCCGGGCAGGTGTTCTTCAGGACCTTGTAGTCCTCGTTGCCCGCCTCGTAGGTGCCCGGGGCGGCGCCGGTCGCCGAGCCTCCCGGGGCGGACTGGGTGACGCCGGTCCAACCGCGGCCGTAGAAACCGATGCCCAGGTTGAGCTTGGCGGACGGGATGCCCTTGCCCTTCAGCTTCTGGATCGCCGCGTCGGAGTAGAAGCCGGCGACCGGGATGCCGCTGTAGGAGGTGAGCGGGGAGTGCGGGGCGGTCGGGCCGTCCGCGTCGAAGGCGCCGAAGTAGTCGTACGTCATCACGTTGTAGTAGTTGACGTACTGGGCGGCGCCCGCGTAGTCGGCGGCGTCGATCTTTCCGCCGTTGGTGCCGTCGGCGGTGATCGCCGCGGTGACCAGGTTATTGGCGCCGAACTTGGCCCGCAGCGCGCCCATCAGGTTCTTGAAGGCGGCGGCGCCGCTGGTGTCGCAGGACAGACCGCAGGCGTTCGGGTACTCCCAGTCGATGTCGATGCCGTCGAAGACGTCGGCCCAGCGCGGGTCCTCGACGAGGTTGTAGCAGGAGTTGGCGAAGGCCGTCGGGTTGGCGGCCGCCTGGGTGAATCCGCCGGACCAGGTCCAGCCGCCGAAGGACCAGAGGATCTTGATGTTCGGGTACATCTTCTTCAGCTTGCGCAGCTGGTTGAAGTTGCCGCGCAGGGCCCCGGTGTCCCAGGTGTCCGCGACGCCGTCGACGCTCTGGTCGGCGGTGTAGGCCTTGTCGTAGTCGGCGTAGGCGTCGCCGATCGCGCACTGGCCGTTGGCGACGTTGCCGAAGGCGTAGTTGATGTGGGTCAGCTTGCTCGCCGAACCGGAGGTCACCAGGTTCTTGACGTGGTAGTTGCGGCCGTAGACGCCCCACTCGGTGAAGTAGCCGAGGCGGATCTTGTTCCCCGGGGGGCCGGTGGGGGTCGGCGGAGTCGGGGTGGGGGTGGGGGTGGGCGTGGGCGTCGGGTCCCCGCTGCCGCCGCCGGTGCAGGGGCCGCCGTTCAGCTTGCAGCCGCTCGGGCTGCCGCCGCCGGCGCCGTTGAAGCCGAAGCTGATGCTGGCGCCCGGGGCCAGGGTGCCGTTCCAGCTCTTGTTCCTGGCGGTCCAGTGCGTGCCGGAGCCGGTCACGTCGGCGTCCCACGCCGTGGTCACCGACGTGCCCGCGGGGAAGTCCCACTCGACGGTCCAGCTGCTGACGGGGGACGAACCGCCGTTGGTGATCGTCCACTTGCCCTCGAACCCCGTGCCCCAGTCCTGGGTCTTGGTGTACGTGGCGGTGGTGCCCGCCGCCTGCGCCGGCGTGGCGAGGCCGACGAGCGCGGCGAGCGGGAGCAGCAGCGCGGCGAGTCCCGCGGCGGCTGTGGTCCTGATGCGTCTGGTACGCGACGTTCCTGGGGTGTCCGGGGTGCGGAAGGTGTCTCCAGTGCTCAAGGGATGCTCCTCGAGTGGGGGCTGACGGGGAAACCGATGCCGCCTGGCGGGTCTTGACGCGATGTCATGCCCACCACAGTCCTTTGGCAGGGTAGAAAGGTCTGGACCATAGGGTCAAGAGGTCTGGACCAGATTGACCCCTCGACCGCGACCGCACGCCCCGGCGAGGGCGCCAGGGCGCACAAGTGAGCGAAGAGGACGAGCGGAGCGGATCGCGGCGTCAGCCCGGTTCGGCCAGGGTGATCGCGTCGAAGCCGACACCCGCCCCGCCCCCCTCGGGGCCCTGGCCGTCGAGGAACTGCTCGGCCCAGATGATCTTCCCGTCGTCGGTGTAGCGGGTGCCCCACCGCTGGGCGAACTGCGAGATCAGGAAGAGCCCGCGCCCGCCCTCGTCGGTGGTGCGGGGGTGCCTCAGATGCGGTGAGGTGCTGCTGGCGTCGGAGACCTCGCAGATCAGCGCCCGTTCCAGGATCAGCCGGAGTCGGATCGGACCGGAGCCGTGCCGGATCGCGTTGGTCACCAGTTCGCTGACGACGAGTTCGGTGGTGAACGCCAGTTCGCCCAGGCCCCAGTCCGCCAGCTGCCGGCTGGACAGCTCGCGGGCCCGGCCCACGACCGCGGGATCGGTGGGCAAATCCCAGGAGACGACCCGGCCGGTGCCCAGGCCGCGGGTCCTGGCCAGCAGCAACGCCACGTCGTCGTGCGGGCGGGCGGGGGCCAGTTCACGGACGACCCTGCCGCACAACGCGTCCAGCGGCGCGTCCCCGGCCTCCAGAGCGGCCCGCAACCGGCTGCGTCCGTCGTGTACGTCGTCCGCGCCCTCCGCCGGGGCGACCAGGCCGTCCGTGTACAGCGCGAGGACGCTGCCCTCCTCCAACCGCAACTCGGTCGCCTCGAAGGGCAGCCCGCCCAGGCCCAGCGCGGGACCGACGGACAGCTCGGGGAAGCGGACGGCCGCCCCGTCCTCCGCCCCGCCCCGCGAGCTCGGAGGCCGGAGCACGGCGGGCGGCGGGTGCCCGGCGCTGGCCATGACGCAGTGCCTGCTGACCGGGTCGTACGTCACATACAGGCAGGTCGACCCGAGCGAGCTGCCACCGACCCCCGTCGCCGCGGACTCCCCTGCCTCCCGGGAGACCTGGACGACCAGATCGTCCAGGTGCGCCAGCAACTCCTCCGGCGGCAGGTCGAGGTCGGCCAGGGTGCGCACCGCCGTCCGCAGCCGGCCCATCGCCGCGGCCGCCTCGATGCCGTGGCCCACGACCTCTCCCACCACCAGCGCCACCCGCGCGCCCGAGAGCGGGATGACGTCGAACCAGTCGCCGCCAACGCTCGACAACTCGTCCGCCGGCCCGTAGTAGGTGGCCACCTCCACCGCGTCCTGCGGCGGGAAGGCGTGCGGGAGCAGGCTGCGCTGCAGCACGAGGGCGGCGTCCCGCTCGCGGGTGTAGCGGCGCGCGTTGTCCAGGCAGACCGCGGCCCTGCCGACGACCTCCTCCGCCAGGCGCAGGTCCTCCTCGTCGAAGGGCTCCGCCCGGCGCACCCGGAAGAAGAGGGTGACGCCGAGAGTCACCCCCCGGGCACGGATCGGCACCACCATCGCCGTGTGCATGCCGAGTTCGCCGAAGTGGAGGGCGCGGCCGCCGGAGGTGCCCGCGGCCCACTCCAGCCCCAGCGGGTCCAGCCGGGCGCCGAGCCAGGACGTGCCGTCGGTCAGGCACCGGATCGGCGGGGTGTCCTCCTGGTACGCGGAGACCGCTCCGAGGCCGAACGCCGGTGGCGGCTCACCCTGCCGCGCCGAGCGCATCCCGGCGCGGCGCAGCGGCACGGTGACCGCCTCCCCCAGCCGCCCGGCCTGCGGCTCCGCGCCCTTGATGACCGACTCCAGCAGCTCGACGGCCACATAGTCGGCGAGGTCGGGCACCACCACGTCCGCCAGGTCCTGCGCGGTGTGCATCACGTCCAGGGTGCGGCCGAGGTGCTCGCTGGCCCGGTCCAGCAGCGACAGCCGCTTCCTGGCCCGCCAGCGGTCGCTGATGTCGATGACGGAGTAGCAGACGCCCACCGGGACGCCGCGCGCGTCCTCCAGCCGGACGAAGGACATCGAGTGCGCCTGCTCGCGGCGAGGGCCGGTGCGGAACCGCCCGACGTGCTCGTAGTCGATCACCGGCACGCCCGTCTCCAGGACCTGGCGCATCTGCGCCTCCAGGACCAGGGCGTTCAGACCTGGCTGGATCTCCGCGAGCCGGCGCCCCCTTCGTGCTTGCGAGGGGCCGCCGCCGAAGCGTTCCAAGGCCGCGTTCGACCACACGCAGCGCAGTTCGGTGTCGACCACGGCCAGCCCGATCGGCGTCTGGCCCACGATCCGCTCCAGCATCGTGAACGTCATCCCCGAGGCCATGGAGCGGGCGGTGCTGCCGGACTCCGCCGCCAGGACCATCCAGCGGACCGGCGAACCTCCGATCCCCTCCGGCAGCCCGGCCACCCGGACGCCCAGCGTGACCTTCCTGCCGTCGTCGCGGCGGAGCCGCAGCACACCCGTCCAGCCGCCCTCGGCACAGCAGCGCTCGGCGATCTCCCGCGTACACGCCGCGTCCTCCGGGACGAGCAGATCCACCGCGGGTGTTCCGAGGACGTCCGCCGCCCGCCGACCGAGCAGCCGCTCCGCCGCGGCCGGCCAGCTCAGGAGCCGCCCGCGGGCGTCGAGAAGCAACGTGACGGCGTCCGCCACGCCGGCGTCCACGCGCTCCTCGGGAGTCCCCATGGCCAGCTACTCCGTATCCGCCCGCAAGGTTACGCTCCGCTCACCGATGTTGTTCTTCCCGCTCGGCGATCGCCCTCACCGCGTCGCAGGAAGGGAAGGGGAAGGGGAGGGAAGGCAGGAGACGGGTCGGAGAGCCGACCGGCGGGCCGCCCTGCGTCATGCCCCGGGGGGAAGTCGGGGGCAGTTCCTCGCGATCCTGGCGAACAAGGCTGAGAGTGCCGGTCGCCTTACGATCCCGGTGGACCCCCGCGACACCTCCCGCACGTGCCCGCCCAGCCTCGGCGGCTGCGGACACGTGGACGGCAGGAGCCGCGTCTCCCAAGCGAAGTTGCAGTGCACGGCGTCCGGGTTCACCGCGAACGCGGACCACGTCGGCGCGACGAACATCTCCGACAGGGCCGGGCTGGCCCTCTGCGCGGCGGCCTCGCCACCGACACAGGAAGCCCGCGCGTTCACGCGTGGGTGGAGTCACCAGGCCCTCCGAGTACGGCCGGCCCCCCGGGGCCCCCCGCGCATCAGGTTACTCGTCGGCCCCGGCCGGCGCCCCCACGCGCGTGCCGCCGTACCGCCGGCGGGACGAGGACCTCGAGCAGCGCCGGCGACCAGCCCACCGAGGCCGCGACCGGATGGACCAGGGACCACGCGGCGCCCGGGGCGTCGGCGAGCCGGACGGCCGGTCGCCGAAGAGCGCGCGGCAGGCGGCGGCCACCGCGCTGAGCGGATTCCACTCGGCGACGGCGCGCAGCCATCCCCGGTCCGGGGCCGCGCCCTGCGGCCCGGTGCGGCGCATCGCGTCCCCTCCCCGTGCAGGCTCGCGGGCTACCCTGCACGCAAGGCCCTACGGAAGAGGTGCTGCCGGTGTCCGGGCGTCGACTGAGAGCCCTGCGCGCGCTGAGGAACACGACGAGGGAGAAGGCCAGGGCGGCGAGGACGACCCGCCCGGCCCGGTCCGCCGCGCCGCCGCCCGGGACGACCGGCACCGCTTCCGCGCCGCCGGTCGCGGAGCCCGCGGCCGTCGCCGTGAGCAGTGTGATGGACGCCGCCCTCTACCGTGACGGCCGGCGTGTCGCCACCCCCTCCTCGCTCGCCGAGGCGTACGCGCAGCTGCGCGCGGAGCCGGGCGCGATGGCGTGGATCGGGCTCTACCGGCCCAGCGAGGCCGAGCTGGTCTCGCTGGCGAGGGAATTCGACCTGCACCCGCTGGCCCTGGAGGACGCGATCCAGGCCCACCAGCGCCCCAAGCTGGAGCGCTACGGCGACACCCTCTTCGTCGTCCTCCGCGCCGCCCGCTATCTGGACGCCCCGGAGGAGGTCGACTTCGCCGAGCTGCACATCTTCGTCGGCCCCGGCTTCGTCCTGACCGTCCGCCACGGCGCGGCCCCGGACCTGTCCACCGTCCGCCACCGCATGGAGAGCAACCCCGAGCTGCTGACGCTGGGGCCCGAGGCGGTGCTCTACGCGGTGCTCGACACGGTCGTCGACGGCTACGCGCCGGTCGTCGCGGGGGTCGAGAAGGACATGGAGGAGAGCGAGATCCAGGTCTTCGGCGGCGACCCCCAGGTCTCCCGCCGGATCTACGAGCTCTCCCAGGAGGTGCTGGAGTTCCAGCGCGCCACCCGCCCGCTCGTCCCGATGCTGGACGGCCTGCAGGCGGGCTTCGCCAAGTACGGCACGGACGAGGAGCTCCAGCGCTACCTGCGCGACGTGGCCGACCACGTCACCCACACCATCGAGCGGGTGGACGGCTTCCGGCAGGCGCTCGGCGACCTGCTCACCCTCAACGCGACCCTCGTCGCGCAGCAGCAGAACGCCGAGATGCGGGCGCTCGCGGAGGCCGGCTTCGAGCAGAACGAGGAGATCAAGAAGATCTCCGCCTGGGCCGCCATCCTCTTCGCGCCCACACTCGTCGGCACGATCTACGGCATGAACTTCGACCACATGCCCGAACTGCACTGGCTGCTCGGCTACCCCTTCGCGGTCGTGCTGATGGGCGTGGTCTGCGTCAGCCTCTACCTGGTCTTCAAACGGCGCGGCTGGCTGTGAGGGCGCCGGGCCGGGGTCGGCCCCGCCCGCTCAGATCCGGGGATGCGCGGGCACGTGCGTGACCTCCTCGATCTCCTTCGCCGCCTTGCCGAGGAGCTGACGGGCGAGGTCGTTGAGCGCCCTGGCGGCCGCGAGTTCCTCGCCGACCCGGTCCTGCTCCGGATCGGAGGGGTGCCGGTTGGCGTGGCCGTGCGACCTGACCTCCGTGCCGTCCGGCAGGCGGAGCAGCGCGGCGGCCTTCGTCCTCGCACCGTCCTCCCGGAAGTCCATCTCTATGTGCCATCCGACGAGGGTCTGCATGACGGAACACCTCCAGCGGTCCCGGTGTCTCCTTCCAGGGTGCGCCCTCTCGCGGAACTGCTCCACCAGGGTGACGATGGAGCCGGAGGGCATCGGTCACGCCACGAGGAGGCGCCGTCATGACCACCGCACTGGACATCATGCACCCCGGCGCCATGTGCGTGGGGGAGCGGGAGAGCCTCACCGACGCGGCCCGGATCATGCTCGAGCAGGACATCGGCGCACTGCCGATCTGCGGCGACGACGACGTGCTGGTGGGCATCGTCACCGACCGCGACATCGTCCTGAAGTGCGTCGCCGAGGGGCGCGACCCGTCCGAGGTCTCCTGCGGCGAGCTCGCCGCGGGCCGCCCGCAGATCATCGAGGGGGACGAGCAGATCGACCGGGTGCTGGAGCTGATGGAGGAGTACCAGGTGCGCCGGCTGCCGGTGATCGACCATCCCGCGCACCGCCTGATCGGCATGATCAGCGAGGCCGACGTGGCCCGCCATCTGCCGAGGGAACGCATCGCGGAATTCGTGTCGGCCGTCTGCTCGGACTGACCCGCGGCCGCGTGGGCGGGGCGGTCACGGCCGCCCGAACCGGGCGAGCGCCTCGTCCACGCTCGGCACCGGCCGCAGGGCGTTCATCAGCCCGGCGGCGCGCAGGACCCTGAGGGCCGGGGGCCGGGAGCAGACGAACTGCACCAGGCCCCCGCACGCGTGCACCCGGCTGCGGATCCGGCACAGCACGGCGAGTCCCGAGCAGTCGATGAAGTCGACAGGGTCCAGGTCGACGACGAGGTCGGGGCCGGGGGCACGGGTCAGCGCGTCGAGCAGCGGTGTGATCTCCACGGCCGCCACGATGTCGATCTCCCCGCTGAGTTCGACCACGACGCACCCGTCGATCGTGCGGGTACGCAGGTACGGGCTCACCGCAGCATGAGATCACCAGGCCGATCAGCCGACCAATGCGTCAAGGTCCACTTCACTCGATCGAGTGTGACGAACGGGAAGCCGCGCAACAGCCGGGTCCGGGTGCACGGCCGTCCGCTGACGCGGCACCCGCACGGCCCGCGCCCGGGCGAAACGGAGGCCCGGCGGGAAGATCCGCCGCGAAGGCCCCGCCCGAAGGTCGGCGCGACGGCCGCGTGCCCCGCCCGACCGGCTCTTCCGTGCCGCGCGGGGCCGCCCCGGCCTCCGCCGGCCGCGTGGTGTGCTCAGAGCTCGCGGAGGACGGCCGACAGGCGGTCCCGCGTCGCCTCCGGGGAGAGGGAGTCCGCGCGGAGCTTGGCCATGACGGCCCGGTACTGGTCGACCTCCTCGCGCTTGTCGATGTACATCGCGCCGGTGAGCTGCTCGACGTACACCACGTCCGGGACGTCGGGCTCGGGGAAGGTCAGCTGGGTGAAGGTCCCGCTGGCGCCCGCGGAGTACCCGGTGAACTCCAGCGGCAGCAGCTGCACCGTCACGTTCGGCTGCTCCGACACCTCGATCAGGTGCGCGAGCTGGGCCCGCATCACCTGGCGCCCGCCGAATCTGCGGAGCACGACGGACTCGTCCATCACGGCCACGATCTGCGGCGCGCTCTCCGAAGTGAGCAGCTTCTGCCGCGTGTGCCGCAGGTCCAGCCGGCGCTCCACCTCCTCGGCGCGCGCGCCGGGGTGGCCCAGTCCGATGACGGCCCGGCTGTAGTCGTCGGCCTGCAGCAGGCCGTGCACGAACTGCGTCTCGAAGGAGCCGATGACCGACGCGGCCTCCTCCAGACCGACATACGTCTGGAACCACGCCGGCAGGACGTCGCCGAAGCCGTGCCACCAGCCGGCCACGTTCGCCTCGCGCACCAGCCCGAGGAGCGCCGTGCGCTCAGCGTCGTCCGTGATGCCGTAGAGGGTGAGCAGATCAGCCACGTCGCGCTCCTTGAAACTCACACGGCCGAGCTCCATGCGGCTGATCTTCGACTCCGACGCGCGGATCGAGTAGCCGGCGGCCTCACGGGTGATGCCGTGCGCCTCGCGCAGCCTGCGCAGCTGCGAGCCCAGGAGGATGCGGCGCACCATGGATCCGCTTCCCGACTGCACTGTGGTCATTTGCGCCTACCTTCTCCCCGTGGCATCCAGCAGTGTGCCATTCCCGCGCTGCGTTCAGTGCTCGATCCGTCACTCTCGATGGTCACTTCGCCACCACCGTACGCGCCATGCAAATGCACGTGCATCCGCCCCTTGCACCGGCTGGTGACCGTACGGGACGATGACGTCCGTGCCGATACCGGGTGGTGCGCATGTGGACTGAGAGCTCGGCCGGGGTGCAGCCCTTATGGGACGGGCTGACCCGGGAGCGCCTTTCGCCGTCGAGCGCGACCTCCTGCCCGCTGCCGCCGCGCTTCGAAGCGGTCGGCGACGCGCGAAGATTCACGCGGACCACCCTGCGCGCCTGGGCCCTCGAGGAACTCCGGGACGCCGTCGAGTTGGTCGCCTCGGAGCTGGTGACCAACGCCCTGCGCTACGCACTCCCCGAGGACGCCGCCCACGGCTGCGTCAAGCTGAGCCTTGTCCGGTGGTCAACGCGCGTAGTCTGCGCGGTGCGCGACCCCAGCGAGCACGGGCCCGTCACCAGGGCGCCCGATTTCGTGGCCGAGTCCGGGCGCGGGCTGCATCTGGTGGAGTCCTTCAGCGAGACCTGGGGATGGCACCCGCTGAACGGCATGGGGAAGGTCGTCTGGGCCCTCTTCCGCGTGCCGGGGCAGCACGACCGCCCGTCACACTGAGCATGTCGGGCACCACCACGGTCAGTTCGCCACGAAGTGGTCGAACTCCCCGTTCTTGACCCCCGCGATGAGGGACTCGATCTCTTCCTTCGTGTAGATCAGCGCCGGCCCGTCCGGGAAACGGGAGTTGCGCACCGCCACATCCCCGTCCGGAAGCGCGGCCATCTCCACGCACTGACCGTTCGCGTTGCTGTGCCGGCTCTTCTGCCACATCACTCCGCGGAGATCGGACGCGGCCATGCCGTTGTACGTGTGGCGCATGCTGCTCTCCAGTCAAGTTCCGTGCAGGACAGGGGAGATGATAGCCAGAGACAAAGTCCCGTGCATCTGCACGTGCAAGTGCACGTGCAGTCACCTTGGGTGAACGAGGCGGTGAGCCGTCAACGAACCGCCCGACAAAATCGCTCCCGCCGCATGCGACGGCCCCGCCGGGAATCGGGTTCCCGGGCGGGGCCGTTTGATGCAGTGGCGGGCCTGATCCGCCTCCGTCACTCCTGACGGGCGGGCCTCGTCACTCCTGACCTGCGCGCGCCGTCACTCCTGACCGGCGGGCACGGTGCCCAGCCGACCGGCCTTGAAGTCCTCGAAGGCCTGGGCGAGTTCGGCGTGGGTGTTCATCACGAAGGGGCCGTACTGCATCATCGGCTCACGGATCGGCAGCCCGCCCAGGAGGACGACCTCGAAGTTGGGGCTGCGCGTGTCCTGCGACTCGTCGGCACGGATGGTGAGGGAGTCGCCGCGCCCGAAGACGACGGCCTGCCCCATGCGGAAGGGCCGGCCCTCCGGTCCCGCGCTGCCGCGGCCGGACAGGCCGTACGCCAGGGCGTTGAAGTCCGCACGCCAGGGCAGGGTGAGCTGGGCTCCCGGGTTCACCGAGACGTGCAGCATGGTGATCGGGGTGTGCGTGGCGCCCGGTCCCTGGTGGCCGCCGACGTCGCCGGCGATGATCCGGATGAGCGCGCCGCCGTCCTCGGACGCGAGGAGCTTGACGTTGCCGCCCCGGATGTCCTGGTACTTCGGGGTGATCATCTTGTCCTTGGCGGGCAGGTTCACCCACAGCTGCAGACCGTGGAAGAGACCGCCGCTCATCACCAGCGCCTCGGGCGGGGTCTCTATGTGGAGCAGGCCGCTGCCGGCCGTCATCCACTGGGTGTCGCCGTCGGTGATGGTGCCGCCGCCACCATGGGAGTCCTGGTGGATGAACGCGCCGTCCATGATGTACGTGACGGTCTCGAAGCCGCGGTGCGGGTGCCAGGGAGTGCCCTTGGGCTCGCCGGGCGCGTACTCCACCTCGCCCATCTGGTCCATCATGATGAACGGGTCGAGGTTCTTGTAGTCGATGCCCGCGAAGGCCCGGCGGACGGGGAAGCCCTCCCCCTCGAAGCCGCTGGGGGCGGTGGTCACCTGCAGCGCACGCCGCTGAACCGCGTCGGCGGGGGCGTGGACGCGCGGCAGGGTCAACGGGTTCTCGACGGTCACTGCGGGCATGGCCAGATCCTCCTCGTAATGTTCAACATTCAACATAGTTGAACGCGCAACCATTGGCAAGGATTCCCGGGGCTTGCTCCGGTGCCGTGGTGCGGGGGCGGATCAGCCGTACATCCGCCGCATGGTGAACTCCACCATCTGCTCGACCGCCTTCGCGTCGAACACCATGCGGTGCTCGCCCTCCATGTCCAGCACGAAGCCGTAGCCGGTCGGCAGCAGGTCCAGCACCTCGGCACCCGTGATCACGAAGTACTTGGACTCCTTGCCGGCATAGCGGCGCAGCTGCTTCAGCGAGGAGAACATGGGGATCACCGGCTGCTGCGTCTCGTGCAGCGCCAGGAAGCCGGGGTTGTCACCGCGCGGGCAGTAGACCTTGGAAGTGGCGAAGACCGCCTGGAAGTCCTCGGCCGACATCGAGCCCGTCGTGAAGGCGCGGACCGCGTCCGCCAGCGAGGGCGGTGACGGCTCGGGGTAGCTCGCGCCCATCGGCGCCCCGCCCATGGCTGCCCCGCCCATCGGCGCCCCGCCCATGGGCGGCGCGGCCCCTGCCATCCCGTTCTGGTCGTAGCCGTACACGGCACACAGCGTATCGGGCCGCCGCCCCGCCGAGGGAGCCTCGCGCACGTCCTCCACGGCGACGGCCCAACCACGCCCGCGCCTCCCCGCCGTACGGTCGGCACCGCGCCCGCCGACCCGCCCTCGTTCGCCACCGTTCGCGGCTTTGATCCGAATGGGGTCGGACGGGTGCGCCCCCGTAGACTGGGGGAGCCTCATCCCCGAAATCAGACGACTTGGATGAACGATGCATCGGTACCGGTCCCACACCTGCGGTGAGCTGCGCGCCACCGACGTAGACGCGGAAGTGCGCCTGAGTGGTTGGCTGCACAATCGCCGGGATCTGGGCGGCATCCTGTTCGTCGATCTCCGGGACCACTACGGGGTGGTCCAGCTCGTCGCCCGCCCCGGCTCGCCCGCGTACGAGGCCCTGAGCCACCAGTCCAAGGAGTCGGTGCTCCGCGTCGACGGGCGAGTGGTCGCCCGTTCGGAGGAGAACGTCAACCCCGACCTGCCCACCGGCGCGATCGAGGTCGAGGTCACCGAGCTGGAGGTGCTCGGCGCCGCCGACCCGCTGCCGTTCCCGGTCTTCCCGGAGGACAACGCGAACGAGGAGATGCGGCTCACCAACCGCTTCCTCGACCTGCGCCGTGCCCGCATGCACCGCAACATCATGCTGCGCACCCAGGTCATCAGCTTCCTGCGCCGCGAGATGACGGCGCTCGGCTTCAACGAGCTCGCCACCCCGATCCTGTCCGCGACCTCGCCCGAGGGCGCGCGCGACTTCCTGGTGCCCTCCCGCGTGCACCCCGGCCAGTTCTACGCGCTCCCGCAGGCCCCGCAGCAGTTCAAGCAGCTGCTGATGATCGCGGGCTTCGACCGCTACTTCCAGATCGCGCCCTGCTTCCGCGACGAGGACAGCCGCGCCGACCGCTCGCCCGGCGAGTTCTACCAGCTCGACGTCGAGATGAGCTTCGTCGAGCAGGAGGACGTCTTCGGCGTCATCGAGAAGGTCATGACCGACCTCTTCGAGGAGTTCGGCGGCGGCCGCCACGTGACCTCTCCGTTCCCGCGGATCCCGTTCCGCGAGTCGATGGTCAAGTACGGCAACGACAAGCCCGACCTGCGCGCCCGACTGGAGCTGGTGGACGTCTCGTCGATCTTCGCCGACTCCGGCTTCAAGGCCTTCGCCGGCAAGCACGTCCGCGCCCTGCCGGTGCCGGACACCGCCGCGCAGCCGCGCAAGTTCTTCGACAACCTGGGCGACTACGCCGTCGAGCAGGGCGCCAAGGGCCTGGCCTGGGTCCGGGTCGGCGACGACCTCACCCTCAGCGGCCCGATCGCCAAGTTCCTCACCGAGGACGACGTCAAGGCGCTGCTCGCCGCCGTCGACGCCAAGCCGGGCCACGCGATCTTCTTCGGCGCGGGTGAGTTCGACGAGGTCTCCAAGATCATGGGCGCCGTCCGGGTCGAGGCCGCGAAGCGGGCCGGCCACTTCGACGAGGACGTCTTCCGCTTCTGCTGGATCGTCGACTTCCCGATGTTCGAGAAGAACGAGGACACCGGGCAGATCGAGTTCTCCCACAACCCCTTCTCCATGCCGCAGGGCGGCCTGGAGGCGCTGGAGACCAAGGACCCGCTGGACATCCTGGCCTGGCAGTACGACATCGTCTGCAACGGTGTGGAGCTCTCCTCCGGCGCCATCCGGAACCACGAGCCCGCGATCATGTACAAGGCCTTCGAGATCGCCGGCTACGACCGCGACACCGTCGAGCAGGAGTTCGGCGGCATGCTCCGCGCCTTCCACTTCGGCGCCCCGCCGCACGGTGGCATCGCCCCGGGTGTCGACCGCATGGTGATGCTGCTGGCGGACGAGCCCAACATCCGCGAGACGATCGCCTTCCCGCTCAACCAGAACGCCCAGGACCTGCTCATGGGCGCCCCGAGCACGGTCGACGAGGCCCGTCTGAAGGAGCTGCACCTCGCGCTGCGGCTGCCTCCGGAGAAGAAGGCCTGACCCCAGGGGACGAGCACGCCGATGGCCCGGAACCGTACGGCTCCGGGCCATCGGCGTCTACCCGAGGCGTGTGCGCGCGCCGTCCGGTCCCCGTCAGCCGACGACCTCGACCGCGCAGCGAATGCCGGAGGCGCGGGCGATGCGTCCGTCGGTCGTGAGGAGCGGACAGCCGTACGCCTCCGCGGCAGCCACGTACGCCGCGTCGTAAACGGTGAGATTGCCTCGTAGTTCCCAGATACGGGGCAGCAGGACGCGGGTCATCGGGACGACGGGGTCGAGCTCGCGGAGCGCCTCCACCGCGTCCGCTGCATGAGCTGCCGTGATCTTTCCCCCGAGTGCATTGCCCCGGATCACGGACATCACTTCGATCGTCCAGTGCTGTGGCGCGATCCACCGGTCGTCCTCAGCCAGGGCGCTTCGGCAACGCTCACCGGTCGTTCCCTCGTCCAGGAGCGAAAAGGCGAAGACCGAGGCATCGACGACGATCACTCTTCGTCTCCCGGCACGCCGAGTTGCGCGTCCCGCTCGGCCCTCGCCGTACGCAACACGTCCATGACGTCGCCTGCGGCGAGCCGGGAGCCGTACGCGGACCGCGAGAACCGCTCGAGGACGGCCAGATTGTCCCTGCGCCGCACCTCGTCGCGCACGAGGTCGAGCAGGTATGCCTGAAGCGACTGGCCGCGTTCCTCGGCTATGGCCGCAAGGCGGTCGCGAAGTTCCTCGGGCACGTCACGGATCTGGAGAGCAACCATACGGACAGTGTCGCACGCCTGCATGCACATGTGCATGCAGGCGGCGGCGGGACGACGGGTCCGCCCGGCTCAGCCGTCCAGGGCGACGACGGCGACCACCGGGCGGGCCGGGTCGCTGTCGTCCACGGCGACCCCGCGGCTGTAGGCGCCGTGGCCCGCGGCAGCGGGCACGTGGTCGCCGGCGTAACGGGCATGCGCCAGGCCTCCGGCGGCACGGCGGCAGGGGTCGGCCGGTGGCTCGCCCACCCTGAGGGCCCGGACGTCCGAGCCCAGCGCGCCGAAGCCCGAGGCGGCCAGGAAGCGCTTCAGGCCGTCGGCCGAGGTGCGGAAGCGCAGTTCGAGGTCGTGCTCACCGGAGAGGCCACCGCCCTGCGCGAGGTAGTGGACGTCCTGCGGGTCGACGGGCAGCCGCAGCCCGAAGCGCGCGGCGGCCCTCTCCAGCGTGACGTTGCTGCCGCGGCACGCGCCGTCCGGTCCCGGGGCGGCGCCGGAGCGGCGGTCGCCCGAGCCGGTCAGCGAGACCGCGAGGATCACCCCGGCCACCACCAGCACCAGGGTCAGGCCCACCGCGAGGATCAGCAGCAGCGGGGACCTTTCCCTGGCCGTGGCCGGGCCCGGCATCAGGCGGCCTCCGGCTCTCCGCCGAAACGCTCCCGGTAGGAGTCCAGGTCCTCCTCGGTGATCTTCGCGAAGAGCACCGGCGGCACGGTGAACGCGGTCCCGGCCGGGACGGCGGCCAGGGCGCGGGCCTCCTCAGGGCCGACCCAGCGCGCCGTGTCGTCCGCCAGGGCGAAGGCACCGCGCATCGCGGCGGCCGTGGCCGGGATGAAGGGCTCGGAGATCACCGCGTAGAGGTGGATCAGGTTCATGGCGGTGCGCAGGGTCAGGGCGGCGCCGTCGGCGTCCGTCTTGATCTCCAGCCAGGGCGCCTTCTCCTCCAGATAGGAGTTGCCGGCGCTCCACAGGGCGCGCAGCGCCTGCGCGGCCTTGCGGAACTGCAGGTCCTCCATGTGGCGCTCGTACTCGGCGAGGAGCTCGGCCATCTGCTCGCCGAGGCGCCGCTCGGCCTCCCCGGCCTCCCTGCCCGCCGGCACCTCGTCGCCGAAGCGCTTGCGGGAGAAGGACAGCACGCGGTTGACGAAGTTGCCGAGGGTGTCGGCGAGGTCCTTGTTGACGGAGGCCGCGAAGTGCTCCCACGTGAAGGAGGTGTCGTCGGACTCGGGCGCGTTCGCGATCAGGAAGTAGCGCCAGTAGTCGGCGGGCAGGATCTCGAGGGCGGCGTCGGTGAAGATGCCGCGGCGCTGCGAGGTGGAGAACTTCCCGCCGTAGTAGGTCAGCCAGTTGAAGGCCTTGACGTAGTCGACCTTCTTCCACTTGTCGCGGGTGCCCAGCAGGGTGGCCGGGAACATCACGGTGTGGAAGGGGACGTTGTCCTTGGCCATGAACTCGGTGTAGCGGACGTCGGTGTCCACGTCGTACCACCAGGAGCGCCAGTCGCGGCTCTCGCCCTCGGGCGCGGCGTCCGACCACTCCTTGGTGGCGCCGATGTACTCGATCGGCGCGTCGAACCAGACGTAGAAGACCTTGCCCTCGGCCGCCAGGTCCGGCCAGGTGTCGGCCGGCACCGGCACGCCCCAGTCCAGGTCGCGGGTGATGGCGCGGTCCTGCAGGCCCTCGGTCAGCCACTTGCGGGCGATGGAGGAGGCGAGCGTCGGCCAGTCCTTGCCGTGCTCGTCGACCCAGGCCTCGACCTCGTGGGAGAGCTTGGACTGGAGCAGGAAGAGGTGCTTGGTCTCACGGACCTCGAGCCGGCTGCTGCCGCTGATCGCGGAGCGGGCGTCGATGAGGTCGGTCGGGTCCAGGACGCGGGTGCAGTTCTCGCACTGGTCGCCGCGGGCCTTGTCGTAGCCGCAGTGCGGGCAGGTTCCCACGATGTAGCGGTCGGGCAGGAAGCGCTCGTCGTCCAGGGAGTAGACCTGGCGGATGGCGCGCTCCTCGATGAAGCCGTTCTGCTTCAGCTCGCGCGCGATGGCCTGGGTGATCTCCACGTTCTGCGGCGAGGAGCTGCGGCCGAAGTAGTCGAACGAGAGCGCGAAGCCGTCGTAGACCGCCTTCTGGGCGTCGTGCTGCTGGGCGCAGAACTCGTCGACCGGCAGCCCGGCCTCCTGCGCGGCGAGCTCGGCCGGTGTGCCGTGCTCGTCGGTGGCGCAGATGTAGAGGACCTCGTGGCCGCGCTGGCGCAGATAACGGGAGTAGACGTCGGCCGGGAGCATGGACCCCACCATGTTGCCCAGGTGCTTGATCCCGTTGATGTACGGAAGGGCGCTGGTGATGAGGTGTCGAGCCATTGCCGGCTGCTCCCAGGTCGCTACTGTGGGTGAGGGTGGCCTGTACGGACCGTCAATATCGTATCCGACCGCGCGGGGCCACCCGTTCGCCTTTTCCGGCATGCGGACAGCGGAGCCGGCGTGGTCCTCTGGGCAGGTGGACGCGCCCCTCCTGCCGGCTTCCGCGCGGCGCACGGCCGCGTGGTGCGCCGTCGTGCTGCTGGTGGCCGCGGTGGGCGCTCTCGCGCTGTGGCTGCTCGTCACCTTCGCGGCGGTGGTCACGCCCGTCCTGCTGGCCCTGCTGGGCAGCGCCCTGCTCGGCCCGCTCCACCGGCGGCTGCGGGCCGTGCGGGTGCAGCGGTCGCTGGCCGCGGCGCTGACCTGCGCGGCGCTGCTCGTCTTCGTGGCGGGCGCGGGCTTCATCCTCGTGCAGAGCCTGCTGCAGACCGGCGACCAGATCGTGGCGTCGCTCAAGGAGGCGGCCCAGAAGGTGCTGCCCCGCCTGGGCGCGCCCGGGACCTCGCTGAACGAGACCATCGACAGCCTCAAGTCCTTCGCCACCAAGTACGGCGCCCGCGCGGCCTCCGGGGTGTGGTCAGGACTGAGCATCGTCGGCCAGGCCATCGCCACCGCGGTGCTGGCACTCCTGCTCACCTTCTTCTTCCTGCGCGACGGCGCCCGCTTCCCCGCCCTTCTGCGCGACGCGGCGCCGAACGGCAGCGGACCCCTGCTGGAGCGGATCGCGCACCGCGCCTTCGCCGCCGTGCAGGGCTTCATGCGGGGCACGACCGTGATCGCGCTGATCGACGCCACCCTGATCGGCATCGGCCTGCTGATCCTGCGGGTGCCGGGCGCCGTGGGGCTGGCCGCCCTGGTGTTCATCGGCGCCTACATCCCGTACCTGGGTGCGTTCATCTCCGGCGCGGTGTCGGTGCTCGTCGCGCTCGCCGACCGGGGATGGGTGATCGGCCTGTGGGCCCTGGGCGTGGTGCTGGCCGTCCAGGTGGTGGAGGGGCACATCCTGCAGCCCATGGTGCAGAGCCGCACCGTGCACATGCACCCGGCCGTCGTGCTGCTGGCGATCACGGCGGGGGCCAGCCTGGCCGGCATCCTCGGGATGCTGCTGGCGGTCCCGATCACGGCCGCCGCCCTCGGGGCCCTGGACGAACTGCGCCACAAGGAACCGAATTCTCCTCCGAAAAGCGGCGGTTCCCGGCCGGATCCGGCCCTATAGGGGTTGTTTTTATTACCCGTGGGTAGCATCATTACCGACTGGTAAGTGATAAAGCTGCGAGGACCGCGCACCCTCCCGCCGTCCGACCGATCCCGACGGAGCCGTCGCCATGGGCCACTACAAGTCAAACCTTCGCGACATCGAGTTCAACCTCTTCGAGGTCCTCGGACGCGACAAGCTGTACGGGACCGGCCCGTTCGCCGAGATGGACGCCGAGACCGCCAAGGCCATCCTGGGCGAGATCGCGCGCCTGGCGGAGAACGAGCTCGCCGCCTCCTTCGCCGACGCCGACCGCAACCCGCCGGTCTTCGACCCGGTGACCGGCACCGCCCCGGTGCCCGACTCCTTCAAGGAGAGCTACAAGGCCTACATGGCCTCCGAGTACTGGCGCCTCGGCCTGCCCGAGGGCATCGGCGGCACCACCGCCCCGCCGTCCCTGATCTGGTCGTACGCGGAGCTGGTCCTCGGCGCCAACCCCGCCCTGTGGATGTACTCCTCCGGCCCGGCCTTCGCCCGCATCCTCTTCGAGGAGGGCAACGAGGTCCAGAAGAAGATCGCCGAGATCGCGGTCGAGAAGACCTGGGGCTCCACCATGGTCCTCACCGAGCCGGACGCCGGCTCGGACGTGGGCGCCGGCCGCACCAGGGCCGTCGAGCAGGAGGACGGCTCATGGCACATCGAGGGCGTGAAGCGCTTCATCACCTCCGGCGAGCACGACCTGGAGGAGAACATCCTCCACTACGTCCTCGCCCGCCCCGAGGGCGCCGGCCCCGGCACCAAGGGCCTGTCGCTCTTCCTCGTCCCCAAGTACCTCTTCGACTTCGAGACCGGCGAGCTGGGCGAGCGCAACGGCGTCTACGCCACCAACGTCGAGCACAAGATGGGCCTGAAGGCCTCCAACACCTGCGAGATGACCTTCGGCGACCGGCACCCCGCCAAGGGCTGGCTCGTCGGCGACAAGCACGACGGCATCCGCCAGATGTTCCGGATCATCGAGTTCGCCCGCATGATGGTCGGCACGAAGGCGATCTCCACCCTCTCCACCGGCTACCTCAACGCGCTGGAGTACGCCAAGGAGCGCGTGCAGGGGCCGGACCTCGCGCAGTTCACGGACAAGTCGGCGCCCAAGGTCACCATCACCCACCACCCCGACGTGCGCCGCTCCCTGCTGACGCAGAAGGCCTACGCCGAGGGCATGCGCGCCCTGGTCCTCTACACCGCCTCCGTCCAGGACGCGATCGCCGCCGCCGAGGCGGCCGGCGAGGACACCGCGCGCCTGCAGGCGCTCAACGACCTGCTTCTGCCGATCGTCAAGGGCTACGGCTCCGAGAAGGGCTACGAGCAGCTCGCCCAGTCCCTGCAGATCCTCGGCGGCTCCGGCTTCCTGCAGGAGTACCCCATCGAGCAGTACATCCGCGACGCCAAGATCGACACCCTCTACGAGGGCACCACCGCGATCCAGGGCCAGGACTACTTCTTCCGGAAGATCGTCCGCAACCAGGGCGCCGCGCTCACCGCCCTCTCCGAGGAGATCAGGGCCTTCCTCGCCGAGGCCACCGGCGGCGAGGAGCTCTCCGGGGCGCGCGAGCAGCTCGCCAAGGCCGCCGTGGACCTCGAGGCCATCGTCGGCAGGATGCTGACCGACCTGGCCGCCACCGAGCAGGACGTCAGGAACATCTACAAGGTGGGCCTGAACACCACGCGGCTGCTGCTCGCCTCCGGTGACGTCGTCGTCGGCTACCTGCTGCTCAAGGGCGCCGCCGTCGCCGCCGCGAAGCTGGCCGCCGGCGCCGGCGCCAAGGACACCGCCTTCTACACCGGCAAGATCGCCGCCGCGAAGCACTTCGCCGCCGAGATACTGCCCCAGGTCTCCGTCGCGCGCTCCATCGCCGACGGCGTCGCCCTCGACATCATGGACCTTCCCGAAGAGGCGTTCTGACCGCACCCTGACCAGGTCGCAACCTGGCCTTGACCGGTCCTGACCAGGTCCGCCCGAGGCGACGACGGCCCGCTCCTCCCGCGAGGAGCGGGCCGTCGCGCGTCCCTATGCTTGAAGCATGAACCCTCAGCCCCACTTCGACCGCGGCCACACCGACGACCTCGCAGCCTTCCTCGCCTCCAGCCCGTCGCAGTACCACGCGGTGGCGAGCGCCGCCGAGCGCCTGGAGAAGGCCGGATTCCGGCAGGTCGCCGAGACCGACGAGTGGGGCGCCGAGGCGGGCGGCAGGTACGTGCTGCGGGGTGGCGCGATCATCGCCTGGTACGTGCCCGAGGGAGCCGGACCCGCCACCCCGTTCCGGGTCGTCGGCGCGCACACCGACTCCACCAACCTGCGCGTCAAGCCGCGTCCCGACTCCGGCGCCTTCGGGTGGCGCCAGATCGCCGTGGAGATCTACGGCGGCGCCCTCCTCAACACCTGGCTCGACCGCGACCTGGGACTCTCCGGCCGGCTGGTGCTGCGCGACGGCAGCACGACGCTGGTCCACGTCGACCGGCCGCTGCTGCGGGTGCCGCAGCTCGCCGTCCACCTCGACCGCGGCGTCAACGAAAACGGCCTCAAGCTCGACAAGCAGCGCCACATGCAGCCCGTCTGGGGCCTCGGCGAGGTCGAGGAGGGCGCCCTGATCGCGTTCCTCGCGCAGGAGAGCGGCGTGGCCGCCGCCGACGTCGTCGGCTGGGACCTGATGACGCACGACGTCCAGCTGCCCGCCTACCTCGGCCGCGACCAAGAGTTCCTGGCCGCCGGCCGGCTCGACAACCTGCTCTCCGTGCACGCCGGCACCGCCGCCCTGGCCGCCGTCGCCGGCGCCGACCTGCCCTGCATCCCCGTCCTGGCCGCCTTCGACCACGAGGAGACCGGAAGCGAGTCCGACACCGGCGCCGCCGGACCGCTGCTCGGCAACGTCCTGGAGCGCTCCGTCTTCGCGCGCGGCGGCGGCTACGAGGACCGCGCCCGCGCCTTCGCCGGCACCGTCTGCGTCTCCGCCGACACCGGACACGCCGTCCACCCCAACTTCGCGGAGAAGCACGACCCGACGCACCGCCCGGTGCCCAACGGCGGCCCGATCCTCAAGGTCAACGTCAGCCAGCGCTACTCCACCGACGGCGCCGGCCGCGGCGTCTTCGCCGCCGCCTGCGAACGGGCCGGCGTGCCCTGGCAGTCCTTCGTCTCCAACAACGCCATGCCCTGCGGCACCACCATCGGCCCCATCACCGCCGCCCGGCACGGCATCACGACCGTGGACATCGGCGTGCCGATCCTCTCGATGCACTCCGCGCGCGAACTGTGCGGCGCCGACGACCCGTTCCTGCTGGCCAGCGCCCTGAAGGCGTTCCTGGAGGGCTGACCTTCGCGCCCCCACCGGTGAAGTCCGCCGCCAAGCAGCGGACTTCACCGGCATCCGACGGCCATGAGACGCCCGCCCCCGGGTACACGGGTCCTACGAGTCCGTGGAGACAACCACGTTCGGAGGCGGACATCATGGGAATCGGCGGTTGCATCGGCCTGATCGCGGTGGGGGCCATCCTCACCTTCGCGACCGACTGGCACATGGCCGGGGTCAATCTGGACCTGGTCGGCCTGATCATGATGGCGGTCGGCGCCATCGGCCTGGCCGCGTACATCAGCATCTTCAAGAAGCGCCGGGTCGTGGAGCCGATGCCGGTGATGGACGAACGCGCCCGCAACTACCCGCACGTGTGACGCACGTGCGGGGGCGTCAGACGTCCATCCCGGCGGGTCAGCCGTCCATCCCGGCGAGCACCAGGGCGAGGCGGGTGTCCCCGTCGGCCGTCAGGCGGACGGGGACACCCCAGTCCTGCTGGTGCACATGGCAGGCGGGGAACTCGTTGCCCGGGTCGTCGTCGCACGACGCGGCCATCGCCGACACGTGCAGCACCCCCTCGCCGACGTCGCCGTTCAGGACGACGTCACGGAAGAGGTCCGTACCCTTGCCGGCCCCTTCGCTCAGCAGCTCCGGCGGCGTCGCGCTGACCAGCAGCCGCGTCGAGGGCCCGTAGCGCTCGTCGAGCTTCTGGCCGACCGGGGCGGAGAACACCACATCGAGCCGGAACGGCCCGGGCGCCACATCCGTCGTGGGCCGCCGTGTACGGTGCGCGGCGCCCTCGACCCGCACGGCCTCCTCCGGCAGGCGCAGTCGCGTCAGCCGGTGGCGGGCGGACTCCACCACCACGATCTCCGCGCCGTCCAGCACCGCGCCCGACGGCTCCCGCAGGTCCGTGGCGAGCGTGCTGACCTCAGCGGTCGCCGGGTCGAAGCGGCGCAGCGCGTGGTTGTAGGTGTCGCTGACCGCGACCGACCCGTCCGGCAGGGCGGTCACCCCCAGCGGATGCTGCAGCAGCGCCTGCTCCGCGGCACCGTCACGGTGACCGAAGTCGAACAGCCCCGTGCCGACGGCCGTGCGCACCACGTACCCCGCGCCGTCCGCGGCCCGCTCCACCCAGCGCAGCGCGCTGGTCTCGGAGTCCGCGACCCACAGCCGCTCACCGGCCGCCGCGAGCCCCGACGGCTGCGCGAACCACGCCTGCTCCGCCGGGCCGTCGACCAGCCCCTCGTTGGTCGTCCCGGCGGCCACGGCGACCGATCCGTCCGACGGGTCGTACGTCCACAGCTGGTGGACGCCCGCCATGGCGATCCACACCCTGCCGTCCCACCACGCCACGTCCCAGGGCGAGGACAGGTCGGTGCCCAGCGCCGGGCCCGAGGTCGCCGAGCCCTGCCACCACTGCTTCCCGGTGCCGGCCACCGTCTCCAAAGCCCCGCTCACCGGATCGAACACCCGCAGGCGGTGGTTCACGGTGTCGGCGACGACCACCGTGCCGTCCGGCAGGAGCGCCAGCCCCTGCGGCTCGTTGAAGTCCTCCGGGCCGCCGATCCGCCGCACGACGCTCTCGCCGTCCGGCGCCATCTCCACCAGCTGGTGCCGGGTCGAGTCCGACACCAGCAGGTTCCCCGAGGGGAGCAGCAGGGGCTTGCCCGGGAACCGCAGGTCGGTGGCGACCGGCTCCGGCGGCACATACGGCCCGTCCCCGCGGCGCAGCGTCCCCTTGGCCTCGTGCTCCGCCTCCAGCTCGGTGACCAGCGCCTCCAGCGCGTGTGCGTGCCCCTCGCCGGAGTGCTGGGCGACGACGTACCCCTCCGGGTCGATCACGGTCAGCGTGGGCCACGCCCGCACGGCGTACTGCTTCCAGGTCGTGAGCTCGGGGTCGTCGAGCACCGGGTGGTGCACCCCGTACCGCTCCACGGCGTCCACGACCGACCGGTGCTCCGCCTCGTGCACGAACTTCGGCGAGTGCACCCCGACGATCACCACGGTGTCGCGGTGCTTCTCCTCCAGCTCGCGCAGCTCGTCGAGGACGTGCAGGCAGTTGACGCAGCAGAAAGTCCAAAAATCAACAATTGTGACTTTCCCTCGCAGGTCGGCCAGGGTGAGGGCCTTGCCTCCGGTGTTGATCCATCCGCCCCTGCCGACCAGCTCGGGGGCGCGGACACGGACACGCTTGCGGGGTGCGGGCGCGGGGGTGGGCGCCGGGGCGGCATCGTTCATCCCTCAAGCTTGCCATCCTGGTATGAACGTCGGATCGCACGTGTACGGCGGGGGGAGCGACGAATGGCTGCGGACGGGAACGAGACGACTGCCGGTGAGACGGAGCGGACGGAACAGAGCTTCATGGCGCTGCCGGACGCCACCGAGGACACGTGGGAGCCATTCGCCACGCGTCTTGTGGAGGTCGTCCGGATCCTCGGGCTCGACGTCGTTCCAGAGCCTCAGCCGGGTGGACCCCTGACCTGGGAGCACCGCGCTCGGGCGGCGCTGCGTGAGGCGTGCCGCCAAGGCATGGGCCTGTCCGAGGCAGCGTTCGACGCACTCGTCAAGGCAGCGGTCCACGATCCCAACCCGAGTCTCAACCGTGGTTTCATCGAGCCGGCTCTGAACGCGTTCGGACGCGGCCGCGTCCGATCCGCGCTGCTCGGGTACCTGCGGACCGGCTCGGACCTTGAGCGAGCGGGCGCTGCGCGGGCCTGGTACTGGTCAGCCCTACCCCTACGGATGACCCTCGTACGGGCCAAGAGCCCCGGATTCACCGGTCAGGCTGAGCCCGATGACGGCTCGGCCGGCGCCGGGCCCTCCGCCGCCGGGGCGCCGGTCGCCCAGACGATCCGGCAGCGCTCGTCACCGTTGAACCTCACGCCCACCCTGCCTCGCCGGACTTCCATTCGATCGATCGCGAGGCCAAGACGTTCACGTCTTCCGGTCGCCGACACCGGCCGCGTCGTCGGTTACCCGAGTCTCACGTAGCAGGCCGGCGTCCAGGAGCGGAGGGATGTCCACAGGACGGGTCGGCATCCGCAGTCGGTCCGCACGCAGCCCCTCCATCCGCGTACGAGGTCGCCCGGCGAGCCGTTTGTAGCGGTCGATCGCGTCTGCGCCGGTCGAGCGATCACCAACCAGGGCAGATCGAACTCAACGACCTCTCAGGACTTCCAGTCCAGGACGCTGCGGATGGTGCGGCCGAGCATCCATTCCTTCTCGGCGGCGGAGAACTCGTTCGAGTCCAGCAGGTAGTGCAGGCTGTGTGAATAGGGTGCCGGATGCGGGGACAGCCCGGGCTTGACGGCCTGAGTGTGGTCGCTGGCCCACAAGATCCGCTCGGCACCGTAGGCGTCGACGACCTTGCGGAAGTGTGGAATGAGGTCGGGGTAGGGGTAGGGCTCTCCCGCGAGGCGCTCGATGTGCGCCCACTTCACGTGGAGGTTGCCGTACTCGGCCAGAGACCGGATCTTGTCCAGTCGGCTGTAACGCTCGGTCGGCGCCGTCTCGGCCGTCGGCCAAGCGATGCCTATGTGATCGATGACAAACTTCAACCCCGGGAATCGCTGCAGGTACGGCTCAAGGGTCTCCGCCCGAGGGGTGACCATGATGAACACCGGCACTTGCTCGGCCTCACATGCTGCGAACAGCCTGCTGTAGCCGCCCTGCTCGAACTCCGGGTCGCGCCAGGTGTTGCCGTCGAATCCCGCATGGACCCGGATGCCGACGCACCCCGGCTTCTGGCGCAGACCGGCAACCACGTCCTCGAGTTCGGGGTCCTTGTAGTCCACCCGGCTCAGCCACACGAACCGATCCGGATACCTGGCGGCCGCCAGTTCCGAGAAGGGGCGCTCGGGACGCCACGCCCCGTTGGCATGGTAGCCGCCGGGAAGCATGTGGAACTGGTCGTCGAGGCCGGTGAACTCGTCGATCACGGCGCCGTGCACGCCCACAGCGTCCATGGCCACAATCGTCGCGTTGAGTGTGGTTTCGAGGTCGACCTCCTGCCAGTGGGGGCCTATCTGGTTGGCGTGGAGCTGACCGTCGATGATTTCCATGCTGGGTTCCTTCGTATGGATTCGTTGGATGACCGGGGTAGGCGTCTGCGGCCCCGGCATGCTGACGTCGGCTGCGCGGTGTCCGGCGCGTCGGTCAGGAATCCTGACTGCGGGAAAGGCCGGGCATGTGGGCGGTGATGCCGCCGTCGACCACCAGGACCTGGCCGTTGATGTAGGAGCCGGCGTCACTGGAGAGGAACGCGACAGTTTCCGCGATGTCCGCCGGCACTCCGGTGCGCTCGACCAGCCCGCCGGTTGCCCTCTGGAAAGCCTCCTGGCTCGCAGAGTCGTCGCCGACCATGATGACTCCCGGAGCGACCGCGTTGCAGCGCACTCCCCGCACGCCGTAGGTCGCCGCGATGGTGCGGGTGAGGCCGATCATGCCCGCTTTCGCCGAGGAGTAGGCGGTCGCGAAGTCGCTGATGCCGTACAGCGCCGCCGTCGAGGTCATCATGGTGATCGAACCGGTTCCCGCGGCCAGCATGTCCGGAAGTACGCGCCGCGCCCCAAGCATGGGGCCGCGGAGATTGGTGGCGAGCACCCGGTCCCACACCTCGAGGGAGCTGTCGAGCAGGCCGCGGTCGCCGGCTACCGACGCTTTGAGAGCCGCGTTGTTGACCAGCACGGTGACGGCACCGTGACGCTCCCGTACGGTCGCCAGAACCGACTCCCACGCGGAGTCCTCGGCTACGTCCAGCGGAAGTGCGTCCGAGACTCCCCCCGCCGCGCGGATCTGCTCGCACGTCTCCTCCGCAGTGGCGAGATCGATGTCGGTCGCGATCACCGTCGCGCCCTTGGCCGCGAGAGCCAGGGCGCATCCACGGCCGATGCCGGAGCCCGCGCCGGTCACCAGCGCCTGGCGGCCGTGAAGCGAGGTGTCCATGGTCTTCTCCTGAGGTTGCTCGCGTACTGGGACACGCGCCAGGCGGTTGGCGCTCCGGAGCGCTAACCATAGGGCCCCTCCGGAAGGGTAGCGTAGGACCCCTACGCTACCAAGAGCCGTAGGGGCCCTACATTTAAGGGGCAGCCATGTCGATTCCACAGGGAGCCGGGTCCATGCCCCAGGTCACACATCCGGCCGCTCCGCGCGTGCGACGCATGCGTGCCGATGCGCAGCGCAACTACGACAGGCTCCTCGAGGCCGCCGCGCTGGTCTTCGAGGAGCGCGGGGCAGCCGCGGCGCTGGAAGACATCGCCCGGCGGGCGGAGGTCAGTATCGCCACCCTGTACCGCCACTTCCCCACCAGGCAGGACCTACTGGAAGCCGTCTTCCTCCGCATTGCCGACACCCTTCGCGATCAAGCGTTGGAGTTGCTGGACAGCCCTGACCCGTTCCAGGGGTTCGTCCAGTGGCTGCGCCTGCACCTGGAGAGCGGGGCCACGGGCCGCGGCCTGGCCGCGAGCGTCATGACCGCCAAACTGCAGGACGGGACAGCGGTCAACACGAGCTGCAACGAGATGAAGGCGGCCGGTGAACAACTCCTGGCTCGGGCCCAAGCCACCGCGAGCGCACGGAACGGCGTCGACCTCGGGGATTTGCTCCTCGTCGTCCACGGGATCGTGCTCATCAACGAGCAACTCCCGACATCCCCGGACCGGCCGGAACGGATGCTCAACGTGATCGTCGACGGGCTGCGTGCTACACCCTGACCACCGACGAGTCGTGGAAACATGCCGGCGAGCTTCGCCACGGCGTGTACCGTCACCCGACCCGGCCTCATGGTGCGTCAAGCGGTACGAGTGAGACGGGAACGGGCTCTGCGCTCGTCGGCGATCATGACGCGCCGCACCTGCACTGCCGGCTGGTTGACCGTGCGGACCCGCCTGGCCAGGTTCACGCGCCGCTCGCACGGGAGAGCCGGCGCAGTGCTTTCTCGGGCTCGACGTCGATGAACGTGTGGTCGACCACCGGCTCGGCGGCAGCGATAGTGCGCGCCCTCAGCGGAGGCCGGTGAGCGAAGCCGCGCACGGAGCGGGCCGACGGTCCACGGGCATCCCGCATGCGGGCCTCGCCCGAACACCTCATGGCTGTCGGTCCGGTGTGGTTCGCTGACGGGGTGACCGACCATGAGGAGACCATCGCGTTCGCATCCGCCGAGGCGTTCCGGGCATGGCTCGACGTGAACCACGCCCTCTCGTCCGGGATCTGGCTCAAGCTGCGCAAGAAGGGCCCCGGAGTCGTCGCGCTGGACTACGCCCAGGCGCTCGACGAGGCGCTCTGCTACGGCTGGATCGACGGCCGGAAGGCCGCGTTCGACGACCAGTGGTGGCTTCAGCGCTTCACTCCACGCAGGCCCCGCAGCAAGTGGTCCAAAATCAACCGCGACAAGGCGGCCGCCCTGATCGAGCAGGGCCGGATGCATCCGGCGGGGCAGGCCGAGATCGACCGCGCGAAGGCGGACGGCCGCTGGGAGGCGGCCTACGACGGCGCGAGGACCGCCACAGTGCCGGACGACCTCACGGCGGCCCTGACCGCCGACCCGGCCGCGGCGGCGTTCTTCGAGACACTGGACGGGCAGAACCGCTACGCGATCCTTTACCGGATCCAGGACGCCAAGAAGGCCGAGACCCGGGCGCGCCGGATCGAGAAGTACGTGGCGATGCTGGCGCGGGGCGAGAAACCGCACCCGTGACCGAGGGGCGCCCCCCGGATCTCGCGTAGCTGCCGTGCCCGGCTGCGCCGCGCCGGGCGCCACAGGGGCACAAAACGACGACCCGGCGAACGGCCGTGAGGCGAACGTTGCCGTGAGGCGCTGGGCCGCGCCACCGCACACCAGCGGAACGCGGCGCTCAGGGGCTCAACTCGCTCACCGCGTCCGTGGTGGCGACCAGGCCGGAGTGGATCGTGGGGGCCAGGCTGGAGCTGGCGAGGCAGAAGCCGAGGAGGACGCACAGGATCGCGTGGGAGGGCTTCAGCGACTTCGCCCGGAGCAGGATGAGCGTGATCACGATCAGGAGCAGGACCACGGAAACGGATACCGCCATGGCGGTATGACGTCACATATCGCCGCCGGGGTGGGGGCGACACGCGCGGGAAGGGCCCGGACGTACACATGTCCGGGCCCTGCGCGTCGTCTGTCCGGGGGATCAGGCCCAGGTGATCAGACGCTTGGGGTACTCCAGGACCGCCGCGACGTCGGCGAGGAACTTGGAGCCGAGCTCGCCGTCGACCAGGCGGTGGTCGAAGGAGAGCGCGAGCGTGGTGACCTGGCGGGGCTTGACCTTGCCCTTGTGGACCCAGGGCAGTTCCTTGACCGCGCCGAAGGCGAGGATCGCGGACTCCCCGGGGTTGAGGATGGGCGTGCCGGTGTCGACGCCGAAGACGCCGACGTTGGTGATGGTGATCGTGCCGCCCTGCATGTCGGCCGGCGAGGTCTTGCCCTCACGGGCCGTCGCGACCAGCTGACCGAGCGCGGCGGCCAGTTCGGGCAGGGTCTTGGCCTGGGCGTCCTTGATGTTGGGAACGATCAGGCCGCGCGGGGTGGCGGCCGCGATGCCCAGGTTGACGTAGCCCTTGTGGACGATCTCCTGGTTGGCCTCGTCCCAGGCGGCGTTGATCTCCGGATTGCGGCGGATCGCGACCAGCAGGGCCTTGGCGACCAGCAGCAGCGGGCTGACCTTGAGCCCGGCGAAGGCCGGATCGGTCTTCAGCTCCTGGACGAGCCGCATGGTCCGGGTGATGTCGAAGGTGACGAACTCGGTCACGTGCGGCGCGGTGAAGGCGCTGGCGACCATGGCCGCGGCCGTGGCCTTGCGGACGCCCTTGATCGGGACGCGGGTCTCCAGCCCGCCCGCGGCGGGGGCCTGGGCGGCGGGCGCCGCTGCCGTCCCGGCGGCGGTGGACTGCGCGGGGGCGGCCGGCGCGGCGGCGGGGGCCGCCGCCCTCTGGACGTCCTCGCGGGTGATCGTGCCCTGCGGCCCGGTCGGGGTGACCGTGGCCAGGTCCACTCCCAGGTCCTTGGCGAGCTTGCGCACCGGCGGCTTGGCCAGCGGGCGCACCTCGGCGGGCGCGAACGCGGCGGACGCGGCCGGGGCGGGCGCGGCCGGGGGCTGGGCGACCGGGGCCGCCGGTGCCGGGGCCTGCCCGCTCAGCTCGTTCTGGATCGCCTGGAGATGGCCGGTCTGGGCCGGCACGGCGGGCTGCTTGCGGGGCCGGCGCTTGGTCGAGGAGGCGGCGACGCCGTAGCCGACCAGCACGGGTTGCCGCTTCTGCTCCGGCTCCGCGGCGGCCGGCTGCGGGGCGGCCTCGGCCGCCGCTCCGGCGCCGCCCTCACCGGTGTCGACGGTGATGATCACCGTGCCGACGTCGACCGTCTCGCCCTCGGGGAAGCGCAGTTCGTGCACCACCCCGTCGAAGGGGATCGGAAGCTCGACCGCGGCCTTGGCGGTTTCCACCTCGCAGACCACCTGGCCGTCGGCGACGGTGTCGCCGGGCTTGACGAACCACTTGAGGATCTCGGCCTCGGTGAGTCCCTCGCCGACGTCCGGCATCTTGAACTCACGGAAGCGCTGCGGTGCTGCCACTGTCGTCACAACCCTCTCCTCAGAACGCCAGCGAGCGGTCGACGGCGTCCAGCACCCGGTCCAGGCCGGGCAGGTACTCCTCCTCCACCCGCGCCGGCGGGTAGGGGGCGTGGAAGCCGCCGACCCGCAGCACGGGGGCCTCGAGGTGGTAGAAGCACCGCTCGGTGATGCGGGCCGCGATCTCCGACCCCATGCCGAGCTGCACCGGCGCCTCGTGCACGACGACCAGGCGGCGGGTCTTCTCCACCGACGCCTGGACGGCGTCGAAGTCCAGCGGGGACAGCGACCGCAGGTCCACGACCTCCAGGCTGCGGCCCTCCTCGGCGGCCGCGGCGGCCGCCTCCAGGCAGACCTTCACCATCGGGCCGTAGGCGGCCAGGGTGAGGTCGGTGCCCTCCAGGACCGTGCGGGCCTTGTGCAGCGGGGCGGGGATGCCGTCGGTGTCGACCTCGCCCTTGTCCCAGTAGCGGCGCTTGGGCTCGAAGAAGATCACCGGGTCGTCGGAGTCGATGGCCTGCTGCAGCATCCAGTAGGCGTCCTGCGGGGTCGACGGGGAGACGACCTTGAGTCCGGCGGTGTGCGCGAAGTACGCCTCGGGCGACTCGCTGTGGTGCTCGACGGCGCCGATGCCGCCGCCGTAGGGGATGCGGATGACGACCGGCAGCTTGATCTTGCCCAGGGCGCGCGCGTGCATCTTCGCGAGCTGGGTGACGATCTGGTCGTACGCGGGGAAGACGAAGCCGTCGAACTGGATCTCCACGACGGGGCGGTAGCCGCGCAGGGCCAGGCCGATCGCGGTGCCGACGATGCCGGACTCCGCGAGCGGGGTGTCGATCACCCGCTGCTCGCCGAAGTCCTTGTGCAGGCCGTCGGTGATCCGGAAGACACCGCCGAGCTTGCCGATGTCCTCACCCATGAGGACGACCTTGGGGTCGGTCTCGAGGGACTTGCGCAGCGCCTCGTTGAGGGCCTTGGCGATGGTCATCGTTGCCATGGTCAGTGACCCTCCGTGCTGTCCGCGAACGAGGCCTGGTACGCGGCGAACTGGGCGCGCTCCTCGTCGACGAGGGAGTGCCCGTCGGCGTAGATGTTCTCGAAGATCGACATGGGGTCGGGGTCGGGCATGGCGCGCACGGCCTCGCGGACGCGCTTGCCGAGCGCCTCGCTCTCCGCCTCGACGCCGGCGAAGAAGGCCTCGTCGGCGATGCCGTCCTTCTCCAGGTAGGTGCGCAGCCGCAGGATCGGGTCCTTGTGCTCCCACTGCTCGCGCTCCTCGTCGAGGCGGTAGCGGGTGGGGTCGTCGGACGTGGTGTGGGCGCCCATGCGGTACGTGAAGGCCTCGACGAGCATCGGGCCCTGGCCGGAGCGGGCGTGGTCCATGGCGGCGCGGGTGACCGCGAGGACCGCGAGGACGTCGTTGCCGTCCACCCGCACGCCGGGGAAGCCGAAGCCGGCGGCGCGCTGGTAGATCGGGACGCGGCTCTGCTTCTCGGTGGGCTCGGAGATCGCCCACTGGTTGTTCTGGCAGAAGAAGACGACGGGGGCGTTGTAGACGGCGGCGAAGGTGAAGGCCTCCGCGACGTCGCCCTGGCTGGAGGCGCCGTCGCCGAAGTAGGCGATGACGGCGGAGTCCGCGCCGTCCTTGGCGACGCCCATGGCGTAGCCGGTCGCGTGCAGCGTCTGGGAGCCGATCACGATCGTGTACAGGTGGAAGTTGTTCTCGTTGGGGTCCCAGCCTCCGTGGTTCACCCCGCGGAACATCCCGAGCAGGTTGACCGGGTCCACTCCGCGGCACCAGGCGACGCCGTGCTCGCGGTAGGTGGGGAAGACGTAGTCGTCCGGCCTGGTCGCCCGGCCCGAGCCGATCTGTGCGGCCTCCTGGCCCAGCAGCGACGCCCACAGACCCAGCTCGCCCTGCCGCTGCAAGGACGTGGCCTCCGCGTCGAACCGGCGGGTCAGCACCATGTCCCGGTACAGACCGCGCAGCTCGTCGGGGCTCAGGTCGATGGAGTACTCACTGTGTTGGACGCGCTCGCCCTCGGGGGTGAGGAGCTGTACCAGCTCCGGCTCTCCCTCACGGCGCTTCGCTCCACCGCGCGTGCCCGTACGGGGCGTACGGGGCTTCGCGGCAGTGCTTTTCACGCTCACGCTTGCTCCTCCGTCTGTCCGGCCCCCGGGATCCGCCGGCGGCCAGTGCGGCTCCTGCCCGACTCGTCGCGGCGCACGGGGTGTGTGCGGCACGGCCGAGCCGGGAGTGTTGGTCGACCCGGCGGGAGGCCCTGCGAAGTGAACGTTACCCACACCTTCCACTTTCGCGCGAAGGGTGTCCTACCTGCGGTTTTGTTTGGATTTCCTAGTAAATGGACGTTCTCGCAGGCCACCGGGACAACGGCACGGTATCCCGAGGATCGATTCTTCGTAAGAGGTCGGCGCGGGTCGCGTGTGCAACGCTGAACTTGTGACCGAAAAGTCGGGTATCAGGGTTTTCCTCCTGGACGACCACGAAGTCGTCCGGCGCGGGGTGCACGAACTCCTCGCCGCCGAGGACGGGATCGAGGTCGTCGGCGAGGCCGGCACGGCCGCCGAGGCACTGACGCGGATCCCGGCGGTGCGCCCCGACGTGGCGGTGCTGGACGTACGGCTGCCGGACGGCAGCGGGGTCGAGGTGTGCCGGGAGATCCGCTCCTCCCAGCCCGGGATCGCATGCCTGATGCTCACCTCCTACGCCGACGACGAGGCCCTCTTCGACGCGATCATGGCGGGCGCGTCGGGCTATGTGCTCAAGGACATCCGGGCCAGCGACCTGGTGGGTGCCGTGCGGGACGTCGCCGAAGGGCGGTCGCTGCTGGACCCGGTCGCCACCGCGCGCGTGCTGGAGCGGCTGCGCGGCGGCGCGGGACGCCAGGAGGACCGCCTCGCGGACCTGACCGACCAGGAGAAGCGGATCCTCGACCTCATCGGCGAGGGCCTCACCAACCGGCAGATCGGCGACCGGCTGCACCTGGCGGAGAAGACGGTCAAGAACTACGTCTCCTCCCTGCTCGCCAAGCTCGGAATGCAGCGGCGCACCCAGGCCGCCGCCTACGTCGCACGGCTGCGCGGCGGCGGCTCCGCGGGCACGGATCCGCAAGCGGGCCCGGGGCGGTGAGAGGCTCGAGGCAGTGAGGGACCCGGGGCGCTGAGGGACCCGAGGGCGGAGGCGGTGAGCGGCGCGCCGGGCGCCGAGGTCGCCACCCCGGCCACCCCGGCCACCCCGGCCACCCCGGCCACCCCGGCCACCAAGGGCCGAGCGCCGACACGTACCAGTCCGTATGCCCTGTACCAGTCCGTATGCCGGACTGATCCCCTGGCGCATACGTCTTGTATCTATGATGTGCGCATCATGACTCGAAGCCCCGCGGCCGCCGCCTCCGTCGCCAGCCCCGAGCCGGCCTCCAAGCAGCCGCCCGCCGCCGAGCGGGTCTATGCGCACGTCAAGCAGGCAGTGCTCGACCGCCGCTACGAGGGCGGCACCCTCCTGAGCGAGGGCGAGCTGGCCGAGGCCGTGGGCGTCTCGCGCACCCCCGTCCGCGAGGCCCTGCTCCGCCTGGAGGCCGAGGGCCTGCTGAAGCTCTACCCGAAGAAGGGCGCCCTGGTGCTGCCGGTCTCCGCGCAGGAGATCGCGGACGTCGTGGAGACCCGGCTGCTCGTGGAGCGCCACGCGGTGACGAGGGCGGTGCCCGCCCCGGAGCGGCTGCTGACCCGCCTGGAGGAGCTGCTGGACGAGCAGCGCGGCCACGCCGCGACCGGCGACCTCGCCGCCTTCGCGGCGGCCGACCGCAGCTTCCACGCCGAGATCGTCCGCGCCGCGGGCAACCGCATCCTGTCCCACCTGTACGACCAGTTGAGGGACCGTCAACTTCGCATGGGCGTGGCGACGATGAACGCCGATCCGGGGCGCATCGCCAAGAACGTCGCCGAACACACCGAGATCCTCGCGGCGTTGTGTGCGGGAGACTCCACCACCGCGGCCGCCCTGGTCGAGCGGCACGTCAGCTGGGTGAGCCACCTGGCCCGAGGGAAGTGATGACCACGAGCGGCACCAGTACCGGGGAACCGCCCGGCGGCGCCAGAGCCGTCGCCGTGTGGAGCATCGGCACCCTCGTCTACACCGTCGCGGTCGTGCACCGCACCAGCCTCGGCGTCGCCGGCATCGACGCCGCGGAGCGCTTCCACATCGGCGCCTCGGCGCTGTCCACCTTCTCGATCCTGCAGGTGCTGGTCTACGCGGGCATGCAGATACCCGTGGGCCTGCTGGTCGACCGCCTCGGCACCAAGAAGGTGCTGACCATCGGCATCGTACTGTTCACCGCGGGCCAGCTCGGCTTCGCCCTCTCCCACGCGTACGGACCGGCCCTCGCCGCCCGCGCGGTGCTGGGCTGCGGCGACGCCATGACCTTTGTGAGCGTGCTGCGCCTGGGCTCGCGCTGGTTCCCGGCCCGCCGCGGTCCGGTGGTCGCGCAGGGCGCCGCGCTCTTCGGCGTGGCGGGCAACCTGCTGAGCACCGTGCTGCTGGCGCGGCTGCTGCACTCCGCGGGGTGGACCCCCACCTTCGTCGGCACGGCGCTGGGCGGCGCGCTCGTCCTCGTCCTCGTGCTGGCCTTCATGAAGGACCACCCCGAGGGCTTCGAACCGGCGCCCGCCGAGCGCCCCGGGCGCGGCTACGTCAAGCGGCAGATCGCCGCCGCCTGGCGGGAGCCCGGCACCCGGCTCGGTATGTGGACGCACTTCACCACCCAGTTCTCCGGGATGGTCTTCCTGCTGCTGTGGGGGCTGCCGTACCTGGTCGAGGCCCAGGGGCTGTCCCGCGAGACCGCGGGCACCCTGCTGACCCTGGTCGTGATCGCCAACATGGTCTTCGGCATGCTCTTCGGGCAGATCATCGGCCGCCACCACGGCGCCCGGATGCCGCTCACCCTGGGCGTCGTCGCAGTGACGGCGGCGATGTGGGCGGTGGTCCTGGGGTGGCCCGCGGACCACGCCCCGCTGTGGCTGCTCGTCCTGCTCTGCGTCGTGCTGGGCACCTGCGGCCCGGCGTCGATGATCGGCTTCGACTTCGCCCGGCCGGCGAACCCGCCCGAGCGCTTCGGCACCGCCTCCGGCATCGTCAACATCGGCGGCTTCACCGCCTCGATGGCCACGCTGCTCGCCATCGGCGTCCTACTGGACGCCGCCGGCGGCGACTACCGGGTGGCCTGGAGCAGCGTCTTCGTCATCCAGGCGCTCGGCCTGGTCCAGATCCTGCGGCTGCGCGGCCGGGCCGCTCGGCTGGAGCGGCAGCGCATCGCCGCCAGCCGCGTCGAGAGCGTCCACGTCCCCGCCGGGACATGAACGCTCCCGCCGGCGTCACTGCGTGACGGCGATATTCGCCAGGATGGCGTCGGCCAGGGACTCGTCGCCCTCGATCTTCAGGCGGTCGGCCACCGCGTGCGCCCGCGTGCGGCCGCAGGTGAGCCGGAGGAAGGTCTCCCAGTCCATGGTCAGCGTGACCGCCGGGCCGAGCGAGACACTGCCGTCGATCGAGCCGTGCCCGTCGGCGTCGACCCGGACCGTCCGCATGAACTCCAGCTCCCCGTGGACGTCGAAGACCACGGCCGAGCCCGCGGGAGCGCCCGCACGCTCGGCGACCACCTTCGGCAGCTCGGAGAGGATGTGGTCACGGGCGACGGACGCGCCCGGCGAGTCGAGGTTGCCGGGCTCGCCGAGGGCCCGGCGCAGGTCCTGCTCGTGCACCCACACGTCGAAGACCCGCCACCGCAGCAGCTCCTCGAGGGTCGTCTCCCGGCCCATGGGGCCCCGCACGACGTCCTGCGCACCCCGGGTCTCGTTCCGCAGCTGCCGCGACCGGCGGATGATGGTGTAGTCGAGCTCCCCGACCACCTCGGGCGGAGTGTGGTGCCTCCGCTTGTCGACCGGCACCTCCACATAACGGGCGTGCTCCGTGGTCATGTGCCGAAGGTCGCTGGGGAGCGTGTGGATCGGCCGGGGATCACCCAGCATCTCGCACTCGTAGCCGATCACATGCGACACGACGTCGCGCACGGACCAGTACGGGCATTCGGTCGGCCGGTTCCAGGCGCCCGCCGGAACGGGACGGACCAATTCGGCTATCGCTTCTATGGAGTGGGTCCAGGCGTCGATGTACGGCTGGATCTGACTGTGGACGGTGCCGGTCACGGGACCCCTCGACGGTCGGAGCGCGGTCGTGGTGTGCGCCATAAATTACGCTGCGCAGTGACACCACGGGAGTGCTTTCGTGTGACGATCGTAGGCCCGCAAGAACGTGCCGAACTCATGGGCGGTGGTACTGTGCGCGTTTCCCTGCTCCAGATCGACGTCGCTCGCGGCGAAGCGGTGGACGCCCGGCGGGAACGGGTGGCGTCGCTCGTCCGCGAGCAGGCCGGCTCGGACCTTGTCGTCCTGCCCGAGCTGTGGCCCGTGGGCGCCTTCGCCGCCGATCTCTTCCGGCCGGAGGCCGAGCCGCTGCACGGTCCCACCGCCGAGGCCATGAGCGCCGCCGCGCTGGACGCGGGTGTCTGGCTGCACGCCGGGTCGATCGTCGAGTGCGCCGCCGACGGCGCGCTGTACAACACCTCCCTGCTCTTCTCCCCCGACGGCGAGCTGCGCGCGACCTACCGCAAGATCCACCGCTTCGGCTTCGACCAGGGCGAGGCGGTGCTGATGAGCGCCGGCGACCGCATCGTCACCGGCCTCGTTCAGGGCGTGTGCGTGGGTCTGGCCACCTGCTACGACCTGCGGTTCCCCGAGCAGTTCCGGCTGCTCGTCGACGCGGGCGCCACCGTCCTGGCCGTACCGGCCGGCTGGCCCGCACGGCGCCGCGAGCACTGGACGCTGCTCGCCCGGGCCCGTGCCGTCGAGTCGCAGGCCTACGTGGTGGCCTGCGGCACCGCGGGAACCCACGCCGGGGTGGAGCTGGCCGGGCACAGCGTCGTGGTGGACCCGTGGGGCGCGGTCGTCGCCGAGGCCGGACCGGGGGAGGAGGTCCTCACCGCCGACCTCGACCCGGGCCTGGTGGCGAGGACCCGGGCGGACTTCCCGGTGCTGCGCGACCGCGTACTGGGCCTGCCGGTGCCGGATTCGGCCGGTTGAGACGGTATGGCCCCATCAGGGACCATCGGCCTCGCAGGTGGGGGCGGAGTCCTCTGCGTCCGAGCGGGGCGGCCGGGCAGGGTGGTTCCCATGGAACTCGAGGGGCGCGCTGCGCTGGCGCTACTGGGAAAGGTCCGGTACGGGCGGCTGGCGCTGACGCGGGGGGCCCTGCCGTACATCGCCGTGGCACGGCACGTCGTCGCCGACGACTCCGTGCTGATCCGCACCGACCGCTCCTGGGGCGTGGACGGCACGGTCGTGGCCTACCAGGCGGACGACCTCGATGCGGGCTGGGCGGTGCAGTTCCTGGGGACGGCACGGGCCTTCCACCCGTCGCCGTCGCTGCGGGCGCTGTTCGGCACAGATCACGAAAACGATACAAGCCGGAAACCGGGCCATGTGTACGTACGACTCGACCCACGAGTCCACCACCGAAATGATCTAGCATCTGCCTGGTGATCGGGAGCTCGGCGACGGCGCCGCCCTCCGCCGGGACTCTGGACGTCCTGCTGCGCCGGTACACGCACGCCGGCACCCCGCTGTGCTGCGAACCCGTTGCCCAAGGGTTACTGAACCGGGGCTTCCGGCTGGCCACCACCAGCGGCCGCTACTTCCTCAAGCTGTACGTCGACAGCGCCACCTCCGACTCCGACGTGATCGCCCGCCAGCACCGGGCGACCCAGCGGCTGAACGAGGTCGGCCTGCCCGTCGCCCCGCCGGTCCCCGACGCCGACGGCCGCACCGTCGCCGTGGTCGGCGGCCGCCCCTACGCGCTCTACCCGTGGGTGGAGGGCCGGCACCGCGAGGGCGGCGAGCTCACCACCGCCGACTCCCGCCGCCTGGGCGCGCTGCTCGGTCTCGTCCACACCGCCCTGGCCCGGGTGCAGCCGGCCCCCGAACCGGGCCTGCACGCGAGCGCGGACCCCGAGGTGACCTCTGCGCTGATCGCCGCGCTGCTGCGCAGGGTGCGCGCCCGCGCCCCGCGCGAGACCTTCGACGAACTGGCCGAGCACCGGTTGCTGGAGCGCCGCGCCCTGCTGGAACGGCACGCCCACCGTCGGCCGCCCGACGCCGCAGGCCCGGTGTCCGGCTGGGTGCACGGCGACTTCCACCCGCTCAACCTGCTCTACCGCGACGACGAGCCCGTCGCCATCGTCGACTGGGACCGGCTCGGCGTGCAGCCGCGCGCCGAGGAGGCGGTACGGGCCGCCGTGATCTTCTTCGTGCAGCGCGGTGGCGCCCTGGACCTCGACAAGATCCGCGCGTACGCCCGGGCCTACCGAGGCGCCGCGGGCGTGGCCGAGGACGAACTGGCGGCGGCCGTGCACCGGGTGTGGTGGGAGCGGCTCAACGACTTCTGGATGCTGCGCTGGCGCTACGTCCTCGACGACCGCAGGGCCGACCCCCTCTTCCCCGACTCGTCCGCCCTGGTCGTCTGGTGGACCGCCGCGTACGAGCCGGTGCTGGAGTCCTTCACCGGCTGAGTCCGGGGCCTCGGCCCGAGCTCGCCGGGCCCACCCGGGTGGTGGGCCCCGCCGACCGTCCGGCGCCCGGTCAGCCTCCCGTGACGGCGCCCTGGACGGCGCCCTCGACGGTACCGGTCGGGCCTCCGGTCTCCTCGCCCGAGGTGCCGCCCTCGCTGCCGCCGCCCGCATCGGTGCCGCCGTCGTCGGCGCCGCCGTCGGTGCTGCCGCCGGTCTCGGACACGGACGGGCTCGCGGACGCGGGCGCGGAGCCGGTCGGGGTGCTCGGCTCCTTCGTCGGCTGCGCCGGGGTCGAGGGGACCTCTGTGGTCGGTTCGGTCGAGGGCGGGGGCTTCGTGTACGTCGGCTTCTCCGGGAAGCCGCCGGTGCCGTCCTGGGTGGTGTCGTCCCTGAACTCCTCCTCGGTCTCCCGCGGCGTCGTCGGCTTCTCCTGCTGCGACTGCGTGGGCTTCACCTCCGGCGCCGGAGGCTTCTTGTCCCCCGTGTGGGAGACGGCGAAGTAGACGCCGAGAGCGACCGCGAGCACCGCCGCGACCACGAACAGCACCGGCTTGGCCCAGCGCCCGCCCCCCTGCGGCGGCTTTCCACCGTCGTAGCCGCCCGCGCCGCCGTCGCCGCCGGGCGGGCCGAGCAGCAGGGGCGGCTGCAACTGCGCGGTGTGGTGCGCGTCGTGCTGCCCGAACTGCGGGGGGAGGCCGATCGGCGCGGTCGCCACGGCGTTCGGCGCGGGCACGTAGCCGGTGTTCCAGGTGCCGGTGTGGCCGCCGCGCTCGTTCAGCATGCTCAGCGCGTACTGGACGACGCCGCGCATCTCCTCGGCCGTCTGGAAGCGGTCGTCCGGGTGCTTGGCGAGCGCGTGCAGCACCAGCCCGTCCAGCTCCGGGGGGACCCGGTCGCTGGTCTCGGAGGGCGGGCGCGGCTCGTCCTGCACATGCTGGTAGACCACCGACAGCGGCGTCTCTCCGGTGAACGGCGGCCGCAACGCGAGGAGTTCGTAGAGCAGGCAGCCTGTCGCATACAGGTCGGAGCGGGTGTCGACGGTCTTGCCGAGGGCCTGCTCCGGCGACAGGTACTGCGGGGTGCCCATGACCATGCCGGTCTGCGTCATCGTGGTCGAGGCGCCGTGCAGGGCCCGGGCGATGCCGAAGTCCATCACCTTCACCGCGCCGGTGTCGGTGATGATCACGTTCGCCGGCTTGATGTCCCGGTGGACGATGTCGTGCGCGTGGCTGTAGGCCAGCGCCTCCAACACGCCGGAGACGATGATGAGCGCCTGGTCGATCGGCGGCGGCTGCTCGGAGCCCAGGAGCAGGTCGCGGATCGTACGGCCCTCGACGAGCTCCATCACGATGTACGGCACGGTGCCGCCCGGTGTGACATCCTCACCCGAGTCGTAGACCGCCACCACCGCATGGTGGTTGAGCCCGGCGACCGACTGCGCCTCGCGCGTGAAACGGGCCTTGGAGACCGGGTCCTCGGCGAGGTCGGAGCGGAGCAGCTTCACGGCCACCGTCCGCCCCAGGCGCATGTCCTCGGCGGCGAACACCTCGGCCATGCCGCCGCGTCCGAGACGCCGGGTCAGCCGGTAGCGGCCGTCGCCGACCCTGCCTCCGGCACCCCACTGCTCGGGCGAGTCAGGCACGCCCCGGCCGTCGGCAGAGGGCTCCTCAGCGCCCCCGGCGGCTGTCGTCTGTGCCATCAGTCCTCGCCGTCGATCGTCGCCGAACAGGGTCCTCCGGCGCACCACGCTACCGCGTTCCGCCAGCGACGCGCTCCCCTCCCGTTCCCGCCGGAACTCTTGTGCGTCTGGTGACGAACAGGTCAACGAACTTGACCTGTCCAGGCCGTCGGGCAGACTGGGCGGTCAGGATGGGGGCGACTGTCGTGCGCGCACGCGGGTGCGCCCAGGGGGAACGTCAAGGGGACGGTTTCGGATGAGCGGGGACGGCACGCGGGGCACTCGTTCGGGGCGCTCGGTCGGCAACGGCCGCTACGTCCTCCGGGACCTGCTGGGGCAGGGCGGCATGGCCGCCGTGCATCTGGCACACGACACAGTGCTGGACCGGCCGGTGGCCGTCAAGACGCTGCACACCGACCTCGGGCGCGAGCCGTCGTTCCGCGAGCGGTTCCGGCGCGAGGCGCAGGCCGTCGCCAAGCTCAACCACACGAACATCGTCTCGGTCTTCGACTCCGGCGAGGACACCGTCGACGGCGCGCTCGTGCCGTACATCGTCATGGAGTACGTCGAGGGCAAGCCGCTGCGGGAGGTACTCGACGAGGACATCGCGCGGTTCGGCGCGATGCCCACCGAGAAGGCCCTGAAGATCACCGCCCACGTGCTCGCGGCGCTCTCCGAGAGTCACAGCGTGGGCCTGGTCCACCGGGACATCAAGCCGGGCAACGTGATGCTCACCAAGCGCGGCGCGGTGAAGGTGATGGACTTCGGCATCGCGCGCGCGATGCAGTCCGGCGTCTCCTCGATGACGCAGACCGGCATGGTGGTCGGCACCCCGCAGTACCTCTCGCCGGAACAGGCGCTGGGGCGGGGCGTGGACGAGCGCTCCGACCTGTACTCGGTGGGCTGCATGCTCTTCGAACTGCTCACCGGACGGCTGCCGTTCGACGGGGACTCCCCGCTGGCCATCGCCTACCAGCACGTCCAGGAGGCGCCGCCGGCCCCGTCGGCGCTCAACCGGGCGGTACAGCCGGGGGTGGACGCGCTCGTCGCGCGGGCCCTGAGGAAGAACCCCGCCGAGCGCTTCCCGACCGCCGACGCCATGCGCGAGGAAGCCCGGCGGGTCGCCGCGCCGGGCCACGGCGGCGGCGCCACACCGCTGATCATCAGTGGCGGTCCGCGCCCGCGCGGCCGCGGCGAGGACGTCTCCTCCGCGGTCTTCCCTCCGGTGCAGGGAGAGCTGGGCACCCCTGCGCCGCAGCTGCGAGCGCCGTACCAGCCCCCGGCGCCGGCTCCGTTCCCGCAGCAGCACCAGCCGCAGCCCCAGCCGCACTGGGGCGGCGGCCCCGGCGGCGGCGCGCACACCCCGCCGCCGGGTCCCGCCTACGGTTATCCGGCCGGCGCCTCGCACTCCCCCCACCAGCCGCACCCGCGGGCCGCGGGCCAGCACTCCCCCCCGCCCTACACGATGCGCGCCGGCGCGGCAGCGGGCGGCGGCCGGTCGGGCGGGGGCGCCTCGACGGCGGTCGTCGCCATCGGCGCCACGGTCGCCGTCATCGCGGTGATCGTGGTCATCGCCATCGCGATGTCGATGACCGGGAACGGCGGCGAGGGCGACACCGGCGGCACCGGCGGCACACCCGGCTACGAAGCGCGGCCCGGGAACTCCGCCACCGCCCGCCGGCAGGAGCCTTCGGAGCCCGCCGACGACAAGCCCGCGCCCGGCGTCAGCCAGGCCGACCAGACCCGCACCATCGACGCCTCGCGCTGCGCCGAGGCCACCAGGAGCTACCTGGGCGGCGACCCGGACTCGGTGGTGATGCCGGACTTCTTCACCAAGTACGTGGACTCGGTCGCATCCTGCATGAAGGCGGCGGGTTGGGACTACGAGGTCAAGTACCGCGACGAGCAGATCTACGGGAAGGGCGCGGTCGTCGACCAGAGGCCCAAGGCCTACGGCTCGCTCAAGCCGGGCAACGACAAGATCACCATCTGGGTGTCCACCGGTCAGGGCGGCTGACGCCCCGGCGTCCCCTGAACGCTCCGACACTCCCGGGACCGCGCCGGGGTGGCTCCCGCGACCGCTCCGGGGGGGCACTCGCGTGACGGCGCACGAGAACGCATGCGGTCGGCGTCAGAGAGCACCGGCGGACGGCGGGTGACCCGAGGGTCCCCGCCGTCTGTACCTACGCGTACGCACCGACCCGCTGTCGCCGCGGCCGCCGGCTCACAGGTAGGGGCCGCTGCGCGCCCCGCCCGGGATGTGGCCTTCCTCGTCGCCTTCCTGCGCCACACCGGGCGGCAGCGCGCGGCGCATCTGCTCCAGCTGGGCCCGGGCGGCCATCTGCTGGGCGAACAGCGCGGTCTGGATGCCGTGGAAGAGGCCCTCCAGCCAACCCACCAGCTGCGCCTGGGCGATCCGCAGTTCGGCGTCGCTCGGCACACCATCCTCGGTGAAGGGCAGCGAGAGCCGCTCGAGTTCCTCGACGAGCTCGGGGGCGAGCCCTGCCTCCAGCTCCTTCACGGAGCTGTGATGGATCTCCTTCAACCGCACCCGGCTCGCCTCGTCCAGGGGCGCGGCCTTGACCTCTTCCAGGAGCTGCTTGATCATGCTGCCGATCCGCATGACCTTCGCGGGCTGTTCGACCATCTCCGTCACGGGGACCTCGCGCTGCTCGTCGCCATCTCCGGCGCGGCCGGCGGGTCCGCCGCCGAGGGCCATCCCGTCCGGGCCGACGACCAGGACCTGCGGGCTCTCCTGCGACCGTTCGTTCATCGGCATCTCCATGCCGTCATTGTCGCGCACCGTCGCCTTACCGGGATGTGTGCCCCCCAGAGCCCCGCGCTACGCCTCCCGGCGCTCCCCGTACGCCGCCAACAGGGCCCGGTGCGGGGCGCGCAGAGGTCAGCGGGCACGGCGCAGCCGCAGGCCGAGGAAGCCCAGACCGAGCCCGATCAGCACCAGCCCGGCGCCGAGCGGCAGGACCTCGAGCACCCGCCCCACGGGTGCCGGGACGGCGGCCGGGCCCTGGTTCTGCGGCTCCTCGGCGTGCACGGGGACGGGCACGGAGGGCCGGCTTCCGGCGTCGCCGTCCGGGGTCGGCGGCGGCTCCGCCCGTCCGGGGTGCCTGCGCCCCTCCCCGGCTTCGCTGCCCGCGAGCCCGGAGGACGCCGCCGGATGGGGCGGAGGCGGTGCGGCGGCGCCGGTGACCAGGAGAGCGACCCCGGTCACCGTCGATACCACGACCACCTTCCGCAACTCCATGCTTCCAGCGTCACATGGTGCGTCACGGGCGGCCAGTCGTCCCAGCGGGCCGTATCGGCCGTCCGCCGGTGGTCACAGGGTGAGCAGCACCTTGCCGACGTGGGTGCTCGCCTCGACCAGTCGGTGCGCCTCGGCCGCCTCGCGCATGGGGAGGGCGCGGTCCACCACCGGACGCACCACCCCGGACTCCAGCAGCGGCCAGACGTGCTCCCGCACCGCCGCCACGATGGCCGCCTTCTCCTCCAGCGGCCGTCCGCGCAGCGAGGTCGCGGTGATCGCGGCCCGCTTCGCCAGCATCCGCCCGAGGTCGAGCTCGCCCTTGGCGCCGCCCTGCAGCCCGATGACGGCCAGCCTGCCGTTGACCGCGAGGGCGTCGATGTTCCGGCCCAGGTACTTCGCGCCCATGATGTCGAGGATGACGTCGGCGCCGCCGAAGGCCTCACGGACCTCGGCCGTGAAGTCCTGCTCGCGGTAGTTGATCCCGAGGTCGGCGCCGAGCTCACGGCACTTCGCCAGCTTGTCCGCGCTGCCCGCGGTGACCGCGACCTTGGCGCCCACCGCCTTGGCCAGCTGGATCGCCATCGTGCCGATGCCACTGGAACCGCCGTGGACCAGCAGCGTCTCGCCAGGACGCAGGTGAGCGATCATGAAGACGTTGGACCAGACGGTGCAGACCACCTCGGGCAGGGCCGCCGCCTCGACGAGGCCCACGCCCTTGGGCACCGGCAGCAGCTGCCCGGCCGGGACGGCGACCTTCCCGGCATAGCCGCCGCCCGCGAGCAGCGCGCACACCTCGTCGCCCACGGACCAGCCGCTCACCCCCGGGCCGACGGCGGCGACACGGCCCGAGCACTCCAGGCCCGGGTAGGGGGACGCGCCGGGCGGCGGGTCGTAGAAGCCCTGCCGCTGCAGCAGGTCGGCACGGTTGACGGCGGTCGCGGCGACGTCGACCAGCACCTCGCCCTCGGCGGGTACCGGATCGGGGACCTCGGCCCAGACGAGCGCGTCGGGGCCGCCGGGTTCGGGGATGGTGATCGCATGCATGCTCCGACGCTACCCCTGCGGAACGTGCGACGGGTCCCCCTGGCTCGTCCTGTGGACGACGATGAGCCGATCGGTCAACTGCAGCGGGCTCGCCTCGGGGTTGTCGTGGTCGAGCAGCCGGTGGCCGCGCTTGACGACCACCACCAGGTCGCCGACCTCGCGCGGGTTCAGCCCGGCCTCCGCCTTGGTGACGGGGCGCTCGATCAGGTCCAGCCCGCTGCCGTAGGAGATCAGCTCCTCCATCACCTCGCCGGCGCTCGGGCTGAGCATCGACATCCCGAGCAGCCGGCCCGCCGCGCCGGAACTGGTGACGACGGCGTTGGCCCCGGACTGGCGCAGCAGTGGGGCGTTCTCCTCCTCGCGCACGGACGCGACGATGTTGATCCGCTTGCTCAGCTGGCGGGCCGTGAGCGCCACCAGGACGGCGGTGTCGTCGCGCTGCGTGGCGATGATGAGCTCCTTGGCCCGCTGGATCTCCGCACGCAGCATGACGTCGTTGCGGGTCGCGTCGCCTGTGACGCCGGCGAAGCCCGCGGAGACCGCGGCCTCCACCGCCTTGGGGTCGGGGTCGACGACCACGATCCGCTGCGGCGGCACGCCGTGGCCGGTGAGTGTCTTGGCCGCGGAACGGCCCTTGGTGCCGAATCCGACGATGACGGTGTGATCGCGCACGGTGGACCTCCAGCGCTGCTGCCGGTACTGCTCGCGGGTACGTTCGGTGAGCACCTCGAGAGTGGTGCCGACGAGGATGATCAGGAAGAGCACGCGCAGGGGCGTCACCAGGAGGACATTGGTCAGCCGGGCGCTCGGGCTGTAGGGGACGATGTCGCCGTAACCCGTGGTGGAGAGGGTGACCGTCGCGTAGTAGACGCAGTCCAGCAGCGACATCGGGCTGTCGGAGTTGTCGTGGTAGCCCTCGCGGTCGGCGTACACGATCAGCACGGTCAGCACCATGACCAGCAGGGCCATCAGGAGCCGTCGGACGACCTGGACGAGCGGCCCGACGGGCTTCTTGGTGGGCAGGTGGATGGTGCCGCCGCCTGTCCGCGCGGCCTTCTGGCCGCGGCCCGCATCTCTCACCACCGCCCCCAGCCCGTCTCCAGGACGGCCACGCGGTCGCCCTTCACGGCCCCGCCGGGTGGGACGACGGCCATGCCGTCGGCCGCAGCGATGCCGCGCAGCATGGCCGGACCGCTGAAGTGCAGCGGGGACACCTGCGACTCCTCGTCGAGAACCACCGGCACCAGGCGGGTGTCGGTGGGGTGGCCGTGCACGTCCCCGGTGAGCCGCGCCCCGTACGCCTCCGGTGCCGGGCGCCCGGCGAGCGCGCGCAGCAGGGGCACCGCGAGGGTCAGCACACCGGAGACCGCCGCCAGCGGGTTGCCCGGCAGGCCCACCAGCCGCCTGCCGCCGGGCAGTTCGGCCAGCAGCATGGGGTGACCGGGGCGGACGGCGACGCCGTCGACGAGCAGCCGCGCGCCGATGCGCTCCAGTACGGGATGGACGAAGTCCACCGGGCCGCTCGCCGTGCCGCCGGTGGTGACGACGACATCGGCGGTGGACGCGGTGACGGCGTCCTGCAGCAGGTCGGCGTCGTCCTTCAGCCGCCGCGCGCGGACCGTGCCGGCCCCGAGCGCGGCGAGCCAACCGGGAAGCAGGGGGCCGAGCGCGTCCCGGACCCGGCCGCCGCCGGGCGCGCCGGAGTCCAGCAGCTCGTCGCCGAGGACGAGGATCTCGACCGAGGGCCGCGCGACCACGGTCAGCGCGTCGTAACCCGCCGCCGCGGCCAGGCCGAGCACCGCGGGCGTGACCAGCACACCTGGCGCCAGCAGCGTGTCGCCGCCGCGGCACTCCTGGCCGCGGGGCCGCACGTCCTGGCCGGGCTCGGGGCCGCCCCGCGTGGCGTGCAGCAGTCCGTCGGCCGTCACCCGCCCGTACTCCCGGCGCAGCACCGCCGTCGCGCCGGGGGGCAGCGCGGCCCCGGTGGCGATGGCGGTGGCCTGGCCGTCGAGCAGCGGCTGCGCGGCCCGCTGCCCGGCCAGGACGCGGCCTTCCGCGCGCCATGGGCCGGGGCCGGCGACGGCCCAGCCGTCCATCGCGGAGGTGTCGAAGGACGGCAGGTCCGTGAGGGCGGTCAGCGGTTCGGCGAGGGCGTGTCCCAGTGCCTCGCCGAGCGGCAGGTCCAGGCGTCCCAGCGGGCCGGCGGCGGCGCCGGCGATGCGGCGGGCCCGGGGCCACGGCAGGTCGTGGCGGTCGCGGTGGCCTGCGGGGCCGCCGTGGTGCCGGCCGCCGCCGTGGCCCTGGCGGCCGTGGTGGCCCGGCTGGCCGCCGTGGCCGCCCGGGGAGCCCTGGGGGGACGCGCCGTGCGGCCCGGCCCCGGCCTCGCCGGGGTCGCCACCGGAAGGCGGCTGTACGGGACCGTGCCGGCCGGCGGCCCGCCCGTTCGCCAGGGCCAGCGCCGCGTCGAACTCGTCATCGGCGGCGTCCCCGGCACCGGTGTCGCGGGCACCGCCCGCCGCACCCGGCAGGTTCATGCGTCCGGGTCCCCGCTCCCCGTTTCCTTCGCCCACCGCTCGGCCAGCACAAAGGCGCGCCTGGCGGCCTCCGCGACAGCCTGCTCGCCGCCGCCCGCCGAGGCCGCCGCGTAGCCCACCAGGAAGGTGGTCAGCGGCGCGGCGGGACGGTCGACGCCGTGGGCGGCGTCCCGGGCGAGATCGAGGAGCATGCGCATGTCCACGTCGAGTTCGATGCCGAGTTCGGCCTTGGCTGCGGTGATCCATTCTTCCAACACGTCCCCATGCTCCCTGATCCTGGCCCGGGCTGTGGAGAGATCGTCCCAGGTGTCGCAGTCGAAGGAGGCCTGCCCGGTGGGGTCGGGCAGCCGCAGCAGGGCCAGTTCACCGGTGAGCAGCCGCAACGGCAGCCCGGTGAGGGTCCCGTGCTCGGCGGCGATCAGCGCGAGGTGCTGGCGCAGCGCGTCCGTGCGGTAGGCGGCCGCCAGCGTCTGGTCGCGGCCGTCGGGGTCGGTCAGCACGACCCCGTCGCCGCCCTGCGCACCGCGCAGGGCGGCGAGGAGGGCGTCCACCGCCGTACGGGACAGGAACGGCAGGTCGGCGGCGAGCACCAGCACCACGTCCGCGGTGACCTGGCGCAGCCCGGCTGCGAGCGCCGGCAGCGGGCCCCCGCCCGGAGGTTCCTCCCGGGCCCAGGCCACCGGACGGACGGTGGGGCGACGCGGGCCGACGACCACGGTGGTGGCCGCGCCCCCGCACGCGTCCAGGACGCGGTCGATCAGCGCCCGCCCGGCGACCGGCAGGCCCGGCTTGTCGGCCCCGCCGAGGCGCCTGGCGGCGCCGCCTGCGAGGACGACCGCGTCGTGGTGCGGCTGCTCGTCCGCCGAAGGGGGCGATGGGTGGTCGCGCGGCTCGCGTGGCTCGGGAGTCATGCCCGGAGTATCGCCCACCGTGACGACTTCACACCGCCCGGAGCAGCACTGCCGGTTGTTCCACGCAGTCCGCGACGAAGCGGAGGAAGCCGCCCGCCGTGCCGCCGTCGCACACCCGGTGGTCGAAGGTGAACGACAGCTGCACGACCTGGCGCACGGCCAGCTCGCCCTGGTGGACCCAGGGCTTGGGGGTGATCCGGCCGACGCCGAGCATCGCGGCCTCGGGGTGGTTGATGATCGGCGTGGAGCCGTCGACACCGAACACGCCGTAGTTGTTGAGCGTGAAGGTGCCGCCGGTCAGCTGGGCCGGGGTCAACCCGCCGGAGCGGGCCGCCTCAGTGAGCCGTCCGATCTCCTCCGACAACTCCTGCGTGCTGCGCCGGTGGGCGTCCTGAACGACGGGGACGACCAGTCCGCGGTCGGTCTGCGCCGCGAAGCCGATGTGCACCTGCGGCAGCACCACGATCTCGCCCCGCTCGGCGTCCACCCTGGAGTTGAGCTCCGGATAGCGGGCCAGGGCCGCCACACAGATCCGCGCGAACAGCGCGAGGACGGAGACCTTGGGACCGCCCGCGGCGTTCATCGCCGCCCGTGCCGCGAGCAGTTCCGTCGCGTCGGCGTCCACCCAGCAGGTGGCGTCGGGGATCTCCCGACGGCTGCGGGCGAGCTTGTCGGCCACGGCGCCGCGAATGCCGCGCAGCGGGATACGGGTGCCTCCGGCGTCCGGAGCGGCCGCCGCCGGCGTGGGCGCGGTGACGGGCGGCGCGGAAGCGGCCGAGATGGCCCGTTCCACGTCGGAGCGCAGGATCAGCCCGTCGGGGCCGGAACCCTTCAGCGCACGAAGGTCGAGGCCGTGCTCACGGGCCCGACGCCGCACGAGCGGGGAGATGACGGCGACGGGACCCTCGTGCCGGACCGGCACGGCGCGCGCGGGCGCCGGAGCGGGGGCGGACGCCGGAGCGGGGGCGGACGCCGGAGCGGGGGCGGACGCCGGAGCGGGGGCGGGTGCCGGAGCGGGGGCGGACGCGCCGGCACCGGGCGCCGGACGCACCCGGCGGCGCCGGGCCGCGGGGCCGCTGGTGCCGTAGCCGACGAGCACATTGCCGGAGCCCGATTCCTCCCCGGCAGCGGCCCGGGTGGCGGGGGCGGCAGGATCGGCCGACGCCGGCTGTCCGTCGGGGGAGTCGACCGCGACGGTGAGCAGCGGCCGCCCCACGTCGAGGGTCTGCCCCTCCTCGCCGAAGCGCGCGGTGACCACCCCGCCATAGGGGCAGGGCACCTCGACCACGGCTTTGGCCGTCTCGACCTCCACGACGGGCTGGTCGACGGCGACGACATCGCCGACCTGCACCATCCAGCGCACGATCTCGGCCTCGGTCAGCCCCTCGCCCAGGTCGGGGAGGGCGAACTCGCGGACGGCGGCCATCACTCCTCCTCCCACTGCAGGCGCCCCACCGCGTCGAGGATGCGGTCGACACCGGGCAGGTGGTGCCGCTCCAGCATCGGCGGCGGATAGGGGATGTCGAAACCGGCGACCCGCAGGACCGGGGCCTCCAGGTGGTGGAAGCAGCGCTCGGTGACCCGGGCGGCTATCTCGGCGCCCACGCCGCCGAAGCCGGAGGACTCGTGGACGACGACCGCACGGCCGGTGCGGCGCACCGACGCGGTGACCGTCTCGTCGTCGAAGGGCACCAGGCTGCGCAGGTCGACGACCTCCAGATCCCAGCCCTCCTGCACCGCGGCCTCGGCCGCCTCCAGGCAGACCGGCAGCGACGGGCCGTAGGTGATCAGGGTGGCGGAGCGGCCGCTGCGGCGGACGACGGCCCGTCCTATCGGGGCCACCTCCTCCGGGGCGTCCGCCGACCAGTCGGCCTTGGACCAGTAGAGCCGCTTGGGCTCGAGGAAGATCACCGGGTCGTCGGAGGCGATCGACGCCCTCAGCAGCCCGTAGGCGTCCGCCACCGTGGCCGGGGTGACGACGTGCAGGCCCGGGGTGTGGACGTAGTACGCCTCGGAGGCGTCGCTGTGGTGCTCGACGCCGCCGATGCCGCCGCCGTAGGGCACCCGGATGGTCAGGGGCAGCGGCATGGCGCCGCGCGTGCGGTTGCGCATCTTCGCGACGTGGCTGACGAGCTGCTCGAATGCCGGGTAGGCGAAGGCGTCGAACTGCATCTCGACGACGGGGCGCATGCCGTACATCGCCATGCCCACGGCCGTGCCGAGGATGCCGGCCTCGGCGAGCGGGGTGTCGGTGCAGCGGCTGTCGCCGAACTCCTCGGCGAGGCCGTCGGTGATGCGGAAGACGCCGCCGAGGGTGCCGATGTCCTCGCCGAAGAGGTGGACCGAGGGGTCCTCGGCGAGACAGTCGCGCAGCGCGCGGTTGAGCGCCTGGGCCATGGTGGCCGGCTTGCGTGCGGCGGCCACGGGGGTCGCGGTGGTGGCGGTGCTCATGACTGTGCCTCGGCCTCCAGCTCGGCCCTCAGCATCGCGGCCTGCTCACGCAGCTGCGGGGTGGGCTCGGCATAGACGTGTGCGAACATCTCCATCGGGTCGAGGACCGGGTCCTCGTTCATCCGCTCGCGCAGCGCGGCGGCCATCCGCTCCGCCTCCTCCGCGGTGTCGCGGACCAGCGCCTCGTCGAGCAGGTCGCGCTCGCGCAGGGCGCGCTCGAGCACCGCGATCGGGTCGTGCTCGCGCCAGGCCTCGACCTCGGAGTCCTCCCGGTAGCGGGTGGCGTCGTCGGCGTTGGTGTGCGCGTCCAGACGGTAGGTGATCGCCTCCACCAGGGTCGGGCCGCCGCCCTCGCGGGCACGGGCGACGGCCTCGGTGAGCACGCGGTGGACGGCCGCGATGTCGTTGCCGTCGACGAGCCGCCCGGGCATCCCGTAGCCCACGGCCTTGTGGGCCAGCGACGGGGCGGCGGTCTGCTTGGCGAGCGGCACCGAGATGGCGAAGCCGTTGTTCTGTACGAAAAAGACAACGGGGGAGCGCCACACGGCGGCGAAGTTCAGTGCCTCGTGGAAGTCGCCCTCGCTGGTGCCCCCGTCGCCCACCATGGCGAGCGCCACGACGTCGTCGCCCTTGAGCCTGGCCGCGTGCGCGAGGCCCACGGCGTGCGGCAACTGGGTGGCCAGCGGTGTGCTGAGCGGGGCGACGCGGTGCTCGCGCGGGTCGTAGCCGGTGTGCCAGTCGCCGCGCAGCAGCGTCAGCGCCTCCACGGGGTCCACGCCCCGCGCGACGGCGGCCAGGGTGTCGCGATAACTGGGGAACAGCCAGTCCTGGGGCTCGAGGGCGAGCGCCGCGGCGACCTCGCACGCCTCCTGGCCGGTGCTGGAGGGGTAGACGGCGAGCCTGCCCTGCTTGGTCAGCGCGGTGGCCTGGCGGTTGTAGCGGCGGCCGCGCACCAGCTGTCCGTACATCGCGGTCAGCGTTCCGGCGTCGAGCGCGCCTGCCTCGGGGGTGCCGAGCAGTCGGTACGGCTCAGGGTCGGGCAGCAGCGGCGCCGGGTCGGTGCGGGGTTGCCAGACGTGCTGGTCCAGGACGGTCATCGCGAGCACCTCCTCGTGGGCGTGTTCGATCGGGGGAGCGGGTATCGCTTCCCCTACCGATTGTTCGGTCGCCGGAGGCATTTTGGCTACAGGTGCGTCCCGCCTGTGGACAAACGGTTCTCCACAACCTGAGATGGAGCCAGTACGTCCATGCTAGGGAGGCTCGGGGGCGTGACGGATTCCCAAATATCTCGAGGCGGCCCCCCGGGACCGCAGGCGCCGCCGCCGGACACCGGCCCGGCGCCGCGTCCGCTGGACGCCATCGACCGCGCGATCCTGCGCTACCTCCAGGAGGACGGGCGGGCGTCCATACGGTCGGTCGCGGAGCAGGTCCACGTCTCCCGCGCCAACGCCTACGCCCGGATCAACCGGCTCCTGGAGGACGGGGTCATCCGCGGTTTCACGGCCCGGGTCGACCACGAACGCGCAGGTCAAGGCGCATCCGCGTACATCACCTTGAAGATCGTGCAGAACTCCTGGCGCACGGTGCGGGAGAAGCTGCTCGATCTGCCCGGGGTGGCGCACATCGCCCTGGTGAGCGGGGACTTCGACGTCCTGATGCTGGTCCACACCCCCGACAACCGCAGCCTGCGCGAACTGGTGCTGACCCGCATCCAGGCGGTGCCCGAGGTGCTCAGCAGCCGCACGCTGATCGTCTTCGAGGAGACCGACCGGGTGCTGACCGACTGACCCGCCCGCCCGCTCCGCGTTCGTCCGCCACGGCGTGCTCGTCCCTGCCGGACCGGCTCGGCCGGGGTCAGGAGTCGCGCAACCCGTCGAAGGCCAGCCGCACGACGGCGTCCACGACCGCGGCGTCGTCGTGCTCACGGGTACCGGCCGGGTGCGGCTGGTACCACTCGACTATGGAATTGATCATGCCGAAGAGCAGCCTGGTCGCGAGCCGCGGCTCCACGTCGCCACGCAGATCGCCCTCCGCCACGGCCGACTTCAGCAGGTCGGCGACCCGGTGGTCGAACTCCCTGCGGCGCTCCATGGCAGCGCGCTCGGTCGTGGTGTTGCCCCGCACCCGCAGCAGCAGCGTGACGTAGGGCAGCTCCGCCATCAGCACCTCGGTGGTGCGGCGCGTGACGTACTCCAGCCGCTCCACGGCGCGCCCACCGCTCGCCCCGGGCTCCTCCAGGATGCCGAACAGGCCGTCCAGGGCGCGGCCGACGGCGCGCTCCAACAGCTCTTCCTTGCCCCGCACATGGTGGTAGATCGAGGACTTGGAGATGCCGGCGGCCCGCGACAGGTGCTCCATGGAGGTGCCGTCGTAACCGCGCTCGATGAAGACCGCCACGGCCACGGCCAGCAGCGAGTCCGGGGTGTAGGTGTCCCTCTTGGGGGCGGAGGTGTCGCGGTGTGCCATGGTCACGATGAAAGCAGGCTCCTCTCGGCCGCCGCGCGGCGGTTCAGCGGACGAGACGGCGCATAGCGCCCGCCCGGGTACGCCTGGTGCAGGTTGCGCAGCACCTCGTGGACCCACCTGGGACCCAGTTCGTCGCCCCAGGCCAGCGGACCGCGCGGATAGTTCACGCCCAGCCGCATCGCGGTGTCGACGTCCTGCGGCGAGGCCACCTGGCGCGCGACGGCGTCGGCGGCGAAGTCCACCAGCATCGCCACGGTACGGGCGACGATCATGCCCGGGACGTCCTCGATGACGCTGACCTGCTTGCCCAGCGCCTGGAACAGCCCGATCGCCGCCTGGAGCGTCTCCGGGCGCGCCGAGTCGGACGGGGCGAGGGCGATCCGGGTCGCCGCCCGGTAGTCCAGCGCCAGGTCGAACTGGACGTAGTCGACGTCCGGGCCGGTGGTGGCCGGGGCGCCGTCCGCGAGGTAGAGCCGGCCGCCGCCTGGCAGCTCGATGTACCCGTCGTCGGGGTCGGCGACCTCGCCGTCCAGCACCTCGATACCCGCCTCGGCGATCATCCGGGGCAGCTCGGCGGCCGGTCCGCGGCCGCCCATGCAGACGGTGACCTCGGCGGGCGGCTTCTCCGGCCCCGCCGTGCGGGCGACCGGGGCGGCCGCGCCCTCGGTGTGGTCGTACCAGCCCCGCCCGCTCTTGCGGCCCAGCCGCCCGGACTCCACCAGCCGCCGCTGGGCGAGCGAGGGGGTGAACTTGGGGTCCTGGTAGAAGGAGTCCCACACCGAGCGGGTGACGGCTTCGTTGACGTCCTGGCCGATGAGGTCGGTGAGCTCGAACGGGCCCATCCGGAAGCCGCCGCTCTCCCGGAGCACCGCGTCGATGGTGGCGGGGTCGGCGACCCGCTCCTCGTGCAGCCGGAAGGCCTCGGCGTAGAAGGGCCGCGCGACGCGGTTGACGATGAAGCCCGGAGTGTCGGCGCAGCGCACCGGTGTCTTGCCCCAGGTGGCGGCGGTGTCGTGGGCGGTCCTGGCGGCGGCCTCGTCGGTCGCGGCGCCCGAGACCACCTCGACCAGCGGAAGCAGGGGGGCGGGGTTGAAGAAGTGCAGCCCGACGAGGCGGCCCGGACGGCGCAGCGCGCCGCCCACGGCGGTCACCGACAGGGAGGAGGTGTTGGTGGCCAGCAGGCAGTCCTCGGAGACGACCGACTCCAGGGCGGTGAAGAGCTGCTGCTTGGCGCCCAGGTCCTCCAGGATCGCCTCGACGACCAGCGACACGCCCGCCAGCTCCTCGATCCCCCGGACGGCCGCGAGCCGCCCACGGGCCGCGTCGCGCTCGGCGGGCGTCAGCCGGCCCTTCTCCACCAGGCGGTCCAGCCGTTCCCCCAGGGCCCGCTCGGCCTGCTCGGCCCGCCCCGGGCCCGCGTCGTAGAGCCGTACGGGATGCCCCGCCACCAGGGCGACCTGGGCGATCCCCTGGCCCATCGTCCCCGTGCCCACCACCGCGACCGTGCTGGATCGGTCAAGAGCGCTCATCGCCGCCACTGCTCCTCGCCGGTTGTCCACAGCTTGGGTCGGCCCCCTTGTCCCGACCGAACATTCGGTTAATCTAGCGGTGAAGCCAGCACCCTGCCCACCCCATCCAGCTCGACGAGGAGTTGGCCCCATGGCTGCCGAACCCACCGCTGTCCCGTCGGTCGAGAAGCACCGCGAGACGCTCGACAAGGCGCTCGAGGCGATCCGTACCCGCGAGTACTGGTCCCCGTACCCCGAGCACCCGAAGGCATACGCGGACGGCGAGACCGCCCAGGCCGCGTTCGACGCCCTGCGCGGCACCCGCTTCGACCTGGACCAGCCCGGCACCGACGGCTGGACGGGCGGCGAGGTCTCCCCCTACGGCATCGAGCTGGGCGTGGAGTATCCGCACCCGGACGTCGACGCGCTGCTCCCGGCGATGAAGGCGGCGATGCCCGCCTGGCGCGAGGCCGGTCCGCAGAACCGGGCCCTGGTCTGCCTGGAGATCCTCGCGCGGCTCAACGCGCGCACCACGGAGCTGGCCCACACGGTCATGCACACCTCCGGCCAGGCCTTCATGATGGCCTTCCAGGCCGGCGGCCCGCACGCACAGGACCGCGGCCTCGAGGCCGTCGCCTACGCCTACGCGGAGCAGACGCGCACCCCCCGCACCGCCGAGTGGGTCAAGCCGCAGGGCAAGCGCGACCCGCTCGCGCTGAGCAAGGACTTCACGGCGGTGCCGCGCGGCATCGCGCTGGTGATCGGCTGCAACACCTTCCCCACGTGGAACGGCTACCCGGGCCTGTTCGCCTCCCTGGCCACCGGCAACGCGGTCGTGGTCAAGCCGCACCCGCGCGCGGTGCTCCCCCTGGCGCTGACGGTCGGGATCGCCCGCGAGGTGCTCGCCGACAGCGGCTTCGACCCGAACCTGGTCTGCCTGGCCGCCGAGCGGCCCGGTGAGGGCCTGGCAAAGACCCTGGCGCTGCGCCCCGAGGTCCGCATCATCGACTACACGGGCTCCACCGCCTTCGGCGACTGGCTGGAGGAGAACGCCCGCCAGGCCCAGGTCTTCACCGAGAAGGCCGGCGTCAACACCGTGGTCGTCGACTCCACGGACGACTACAAGGGCATGCTGTCCAACCTGGCGTTCTCGCTGTCCCTGTACAGCGGCCAGATGTGCACCACCCCGCAGAACCTGCTGATCCCGCGCGACGGCATCGCCACCGACGACGGCCACAAGGGCTTCGACGAGGTGGTCGGCGATCTGTCGGCCGCCGTCGGCGGGCTGCTCGGCGACGACGCCCGGGCCAACGCCCTGCTGGGCGCCCTGGTCAACCCCGAGGTGAAGGCCCGCCTCGAGGCGGCCGCCTCTCTCGGCGAGGTCGCGCTGCCCTCCCGGGAGGTGCCGAACCCCGACTTCCCGGACGCCGTGGTCCGCACCCCGGTCATCGTGAAGCTGGACGGCGCCAAGCCGGACGACGAGGCCGCCTACATGTCGGAGTGCTTCGGCCCGGTGGCCTTCGCGGTCGCCATGGACTCCACCGAGGACTCGGTCGACCTGCTGCGCCGCACCGTGCGCGACAAGGGCGCGATGACGGTCGGCGCCTACACCACCTCCGAGGAGGTGGAGCGGCAGATCGAGGAGGTCTGCCTGGAGGAGGCCGCCCAGCTCTCCCTCAACCTGACCGGCGGGGTGTACGTCAACCAGACGGCCGCCTTCTCCGACTTCCACGGCTCCGGCGGCAACCCGGCCGCCAATGCGGCGCTGTGCGACGGCGCCTTCGTCGCGAGCCGCTTCCGCGTCATCGAGGTCCGCCGCCCGGTCTGACCGGGCCGCGAGACGCGCGGGCCCGAGCGGCTCGCGGGCCCGCCGACCCCGACAGCCCGTACGGAGCAGCCCCGTCACTCGCGGACGGGGCTGCTCCGTTCCCGCCCGCCGTACGCCCGCCCGCTCAGGGCCCGGCAGCTGTGCGGCCGACTGCTACCGGGTCTCTTCGCAGGGCATCGGGCCTCGGCCCGGTGGTGAAGCGGATCTGAGAACCGCTTTGGCTTAGAGGTCGCGCGGATCCGCACTGTTCACCTCAGCCCGGGTCACAGCGGTCGGATTCGCTGTTCGATGTACTGCTTCACGGTGCTGAGCGGGGAGCCGCCGACGCCGACCGATCCGGCGACGTACGAGCCGGACCACAGGCGCTGTGCCCGCCGGTCCTTCAGGGCGGCGAGGATGTCAAGAGCCCACCCGTGCGTAGCGCTGGATCCAGGCGTGCATCGCGATGGCGGCCGCCGCGCCCGCGTTGATCGACCGCGTGGAGCCGAACTGGGCGATCGAGCAGACCGCCGCGGCGTGCTTCCACGCCTCGTCCGTCAGACCGGGCCCCTCCTGCCCGAAGAGCAGCACACAGCGCCGGGGCAGCTCGGTGGTCTCCAGCGGCACGGCGCCGGGAAGGTTGTCGATCCCGATGATCGGCAGGTCCTGCGCGGCCGCCCACGCCGCCAGCGCCGCGACGTCCAGGTGGTGGCGTACATGCTGGTAGCGGTCGGTCACCATGGCGCCCCGCCGGTTCCAGCGGCGCCGCCCCACGATGTGCACCTCCTTGGCCAGGAAGGCGTTGGCGGTGCGCACCACGGAACCGATGTTGAAGTCGTGCTGCCAGTTCTCGACGGCGACATGGAAGTCGTGGCGCCGGGTGTCGAGATCGGCGACGATCGCCTCGCGCGTCCAGTAGCGGTACTCGTCCACCACGTTGCGGCGGTCGCCGTGCGCGAGCAGTTCGGGGTCGTAGCGCGGGTCCTGCGGCCACGGCCGCGGGTGCGGCCCGACCCCGATCTCGGGGCCGAAGCCGTCGTCGTACTGCAGCGGCTCGGCCGCGTCGTCCTGGCTGGTGCTCACACCACGAGGTTAGAGGGGGCGGGCTCACCGGCCGGTCCCGGCCTCCGCGGCCCCACGACGCCCCGTGCCCGCGCGTCCTCCGCCGCCTCGGCGGCCTCCACGTCCCCGGGATGCTCCGCGTCCCACGGCCGGGAGTCCTGCGGGCCTCCGGGGCCGCCCGCTCCCCCGCCGCGCCGCACCAGGCGCCCCAGCCGGTCGCCCGCCCAGCGCAGGAAGCCGGTGGGCAGGAACACCGCGTCGGCGGCGATCATCGCCAGCGAGAAGAACGGCAGCCCGAGGACGACCGCGATCGAGGCGTGCTCCACCATCATCAGCGCGAGCAGCACGTTCTTCACCCGGCGGTTGATGAGCGTGAACGGGAAGGCGACCTGGACGATCACCGTGCCGTAGGTGATCACCATCACGATCAGGCCGCTGGTGGCCATCGCGTGGGAGAGCCCCGGCCAGGGGGTGAAATCGTCCAGATGCAGCGGGTAGTACAGCGCGGTGCCGTCCTGCCAGCGCGAGCCCTGGACCTTGTACCAGCCCGCCGTGGAGTAGATCAGGCACACCTCGACCACGATCACCAGCAGAGCGGCGGCGTGCAGGATGTTGCCGAGGATGTCGAGCACCGTGCGCGGCTCGCCCGGCGCGTACCGCCGCACCGCCCACCACACGGCCTGGAGCAGCAGGAAACCCCACAGGAACGGCGTCCAGCCCAGCCAGGGGAGCAGACCTTCGGTCCAGGTCAGGCCCATCCGCCCGAGCAGCTGCGCCACGGCGAGCGCGAGCCCGAGGACGATCCACAGCGCGATACCCGCGCCGTCGCCGTCCCGTCCCCTCGCCCTGCGGCGGGCGTCCAGGGACCAGACCTGCCCGCACCGGGCGAAGACGAGATAGATCGCCATCAGGTGGATCACGTTGTCGCCGCCGTCCCCGACGAACACGCTGCGGTTCTGCAGGGACAGGACGCCGATCATGAACAGGAGCGAGGCCGTGCGGGTCCGCCAGCCGAGCAGCAGCATCGCGCTCGCCACGATCGCGCCCGCGTAGACGATCTCGAACCAGGCGTCGGCCCGGCCCCACAGCAGCATGGTGAAGGCGTGGTTGTCGCTGACGAGCCGGTGCGCCAGGTCCCAGCTCCAGGGCCCGTCCGGTCCGTAGAGCTTCTGGCGGTGCGGCCACTCGCGCAGCAGGAACAGCAGCCAGGTCAGCGAGGTGCCGATCCGTACGACGGCGGCCTGGTAGGGGGCGACGGTGCCGCCGGTGACCAGGGACAACCCGCGCGACAGCCCGCCCATGACCGAGTCGAGCAGGCCGGAAAAGGGGGACGGGACGGGGGCGGCCGGACGGCCGGCGGCCGGCACGGACCCGTGACCGGCCCGGTCCTGGCCCCCCTCGACAGCCCCGCTGCCGGGCCCGCCGTTTCCGGCCTCGCCGTACCCGGCCCCGCGCCCGCCCCCGTCGTACTCGGGCCCGCTGTCGGCCTCGCCGTACCCGGCCCCGCGCCCGACCGCGTCCGCGTTCACCGCTTCGCTCACGACGCGTCCTCCCCGCCCTCGTCCCCGGCCGCCCGGGCCGCCACGTCCGAGCTCCACCAGGGCAGCACCCGGAAGGTCGTGCGCGTGTCGATCTTCTCGGGGCTCCAGGTCGGGGGCGCGACCGGCGTGGTGCCGACGCGCACCTGCAGGCGGACGACGTAGCCGCCGTTGAGCCGGGGTCCGAAGCGGTCCTCCACGATGCGCTGCAGATACTGCCTACTCAGCTCGCCCCGCGTGCCGACGGGCTTGTCCTGCGCGCCGTGGGAGGACGCGTAGAAGGTCCACGCCCGGCGCAGCTGGTTCTGCTCGGTGTGGCTGGGCACGACGTTGTGCCTGATGGCGGCGATGTCCATCGCCGTGAGGTCGACCCATCCGGTCACCTCGTTGCTGCCGTCGTCCTTGTGCACCTCGGCGCGCGCCCAGACATGGATGTTCTGCTGGAGCGGGTTGGGCGCGAAGAGCTTCCAGTTCTGCTCGAGCTCGGGGTAGATGTAGCTGCCGATTAGGTCGCCGTGCTTCTTGGTGGCGGTGTTCGACGGCGCGACGTGCAGGAAGACCAAGAGCAGGTGCACCGCGACGCCGACCACCGCCGCGGCCAGCGCCAGCGCGACCACGGTCCGCGCGGGCGCTGACAGCGTGGCTATCCCGGCCGGTCCCCCGGACTCCTCGGGTGGCTCCATCGTGGTCTCCGCTCCTGTACCCGCGTTCCGCTCAGCAGGGAACGGTACTCATGCCCCAGGCGCGCGGTACAGCCCTCCCGGTCAGCAGGCCTGCCACACGTCTCGCGGAAAGGCAGCGGAACCTCCACGGCCCGCGTCCACCGCCGCCCGGGCCCGGAACCCGGAGCCCGGAACCCGGAGCCCGAAGCCCGGAACCCGGAACCCGGAGCCCGGAGCCAGAGCCGCAGCCCCCACGCCTCGGACTCCTCTGCGCGCGGTCAGGCCCCACGTCCCGGCCCCCATGGCGCGCGAGCCCCCGGGACCCGCTCAGATCAGAGCACGTGCGCCGGCCCCGTTCCGTCCGTCACCAGCGGGCGGCCCGAGGCCTCCCAGCCGAGCATGCCGCCGTCGACGTTCACCGCGTCGAGGCCCTGGGCGATCAGGTACTGCGCCACCTGCGCCGAGCGGCCGCCGACCCGGCACACGACGTGCACCCGGCGGTCCGCCGGGACCTCCTCGAGACGGGCGACGACCTCGCCCATCGGGATGTGCACCGCGCCCTCAGCGTGCCCGGCGTCCCACTCGTCGTGCTCCCGCACGTCGAGCAGGTAGCCGTCGGCGGGGACCTGCGCGGCGTCCACCGCGGGCAGCTGGGCGTAGAACATGGAACGGACTCCTTCTGTCGGGGCGTGCAGGTCGAACGTACCCGACCCGCTACTCGGACCCCTTCGTGGAGCGCACCAGCTCCGCCAGCCGGGCCTCGCGGTTGGCGACCTGGTTGAGGAGGTTCTCCGCGATCTCGTTGAGCAAACCGTCCGGGTCGTCCGGAGCCAGCTTCATCATCTGCGCGATCGCGCTGTTCTCCAGCTCGGCGGCGAGCAGGGCCAGCTGCTCCTTGCGCTGCGCCAGCCACTCCAGCCGCGCGTACAGCACCTCGGCCTCGCTGGGCTGCGCCTCCTGCGGGACCGGCCCGGCCTCCCACTCCTGCGCCAGCTCGCGCAGCCGCTGCTCGTCGGCGTAGGTGTAGGCCTCGTTGACCTGCGCGATGAAGGCGCTGCGGCGCTCGACCTCGGCCTCGTCCTGTGCCAGGTCCGGGTGGGCCTTGCGCACCAGCTCGCGGTAGAGCCGCTGCGCCTCCTTGCCCGGCCGCACACGGCGCGGCGGGTTGGGGTCCTCCAGGGGCCGGACACCGTCCGAGCCGAGCAGCCCGTCGAAGAGCTCCTCCACCCCCGGCATCGGCATCACGAGGGCCCGCGCCTCCCAGGCGCGCTTGATGTCCTCGCGGGCACCGCTCTTGGCCGCGACCGCCTCCGCGATCAGCGCGTCGAGCTCGTCGAGCCGGGCGTACATCGGGCCGAGCTTCTGGTGGTGCAGCCGGGAGAAGTTCTCGACCTCCACCCTGAAGGTCTCCACCGCGATCTCGAACTCGATCAGGGCCCGCTCGGCGGCACTCACCGCCTGGGCCAGCCGGTCCTGAGGTTCGGATGATGCGGCGGCCGACTGCGTGTCGGGGGCCGACTCGGTGCCGGGGGAATTCGTCACCCGTCCAGCCTACGAGCAGACGACGGCGCCGGTCACAGCGTACGGTCTCCCACCGGCCCCCGAAAGACCCGCGTCCGAGCCCTCACACGCCCCTCTCCGCCGCGATCCGCCCGGCCCGCACCTCTGCCACCAGCTCCGCGTGGTCCGCCTCGGTCCGGTCGGCGTACGCCACCGCGAACGCCGCGAAGGCCTCGTCGAGTTGCTCGCCCTTGCCGCAGTAGCCGGCGATCAGCCGCGGGTCCGCGGAGTGCGCGTGCGCCCTGGCCAGCAGCGCGCCCGTCATCCGCGCGTAGTCGTCGATCAGGCCGGCCTCCAGCTCCGCGGGGTCCACGCTGCCCTTGCGGTTGCGGAACTGCCGTACCTGGTAGGGCCGTCCGTCCACCCGGGCCCAGCCGAGCAGGGAGTCGCTGACGACCTGCATGCGCTTCTGACCCAGCACCACCCGCCGCCCCTCGTGCTCCGCCACGGGCGCGTCGAAGCCGCCCTTCCCCAGGTACGGCAGCAGCGCGGAGGGCCGGGCCTCCTTCACCTGGAGCACCAGCGGCTGCCCGAGGTGGTCCAGGAGCAGAGCGACGTACGAGCGGGTGCCCACGCTGCCCGTCCCGACCACCCGGAACGCCACGTCGTGCACCGCGTACCGGGCCAGCAGCGGCCGCCGATCCTCGCCGATCGTCGCCAGGTAGCCGGACTCCGACAGGGCCCCGGCGACCGCCGCCGCCTCCCTGTCCGGCACCCGGCGCAGCACCGGCGGCGCGTCGACGAAGCGGCGGCCGCCGCCCTCGGCCTCCTCCGTCGCCCGCGCCGCGAACCGCGCCCCGGTGTTGCGGCGCGCCTTGCGTGCCACCAGGCGCAACGTGCCGGCCAGATCCCGGGCGTCGGCGTGCGCGACCAGTTCCTCGTCGGCGATGGCGTGCCAGGCGTCCAGCACCGGCATCCTCGCCAGCAGCCGCATGGTGCGCCGGTACGCGCCCACCGCGTCGAAGGCGGTGCCGCGGCAGGCGTCCTCGTCCGCCCCGGCCTCGCGCCCGGCCAGCACCAGGGAGGCGGCGAGCCGCTTGACGTCCCACTCCCAGGGGCCGTGGACGGTCTCGTCGAAATCGTTGATGTCCATCACGAGCCGGCCCGAATGGTCGCCGTACAGACCGAAGTTGGCGGCGTGCGCGTCACCGCAGATCTGGGCGCCGATCCCGGTGACCGGGCAGGCCGCGAGGTCGGCGGCCATCAGCCCGGCGGAACCGCGCAGGAAGGCGAAGGGGCTCGCAGCCATCCTCCCCACCCGCAGCGGGACGAGTTCCGGGACGCGGCCTCGGCCGGACTCCCGCACCGCCTCCACCGCGCCCGGCCGGTCGGGACCGGGGGCGAACGCCGCGTGCGCCTCGCGCGGCACCGTCTCCCGCAGCGCCCTGCCCTCCTGTCTGGGCGCGCCGTCGTGCGGCCACCTGCGGAACCCCGCGATGTGCGGGAGCCTGTGCGCCATGTGCCCTCCTCCCCATGGGCCATGCCCGGTTGGTCACTCGTGGGGGCAATCTCGCCATTTACCGGACCGCGTCCGATGTTTCATGCTTGCCTGGACGGTGACGATCCAACCCTGATGCTCCTTCAGTTCTTCCGCGTCAACCACAGCCGAACCTCAGGTGCCCGACGTTGGACGAGATGACCAGGATTCCCACGACCACGGCCCCGTACGCGGCCACCGGCGTCTCCGCGCTCGTGCGCCTCGCCGTGCTCTGCGTCGGCCCCGACGGCGACGTCTCGTACTGGAACCGCGGTGCCGAGGAGCTCTTCGGCCACCGCTGGGAGGGCGTGTTCGGCCGCCCCGCGGCCGGACTGCTGCCGCACACCGCGGGCCGGCGCCCCGGCGAGCGGGACGCCCTGGAGGTGCTGGCCGGCCTCACCCGGTCCGCCTGGGCCGGCGCGCTGCCCACGGCGGACCGCGACGGCGGTCTCAAGGACGTCCTGTGGTGGGCCTACCGCATCACGGAGCCGGCCGGCCCGAGCCTGCTGGTGATCGCCGCCGACGCCCGTCCGCTGCGCGACAACGGGCCGCGGCTCGCGCTCGGCGACCGCCTGCTGCCCTACTCCGCCGACGGCACCACCGCCCGCGGCGCCGTCAGCGTCGCCCCGCGCCTCGCCCCGGCCGCCGACCCCGCGCACGCCGGGCACCTGGGGGCCCGGCTGGGCTCGGTGCTGCCCCGGGTCAGCCCGGGGCGGCTGGACCGGATCGTCCGCCAGATCGTGTCGCTGGGCTACCCGGCGGTGGAGATCGACGGCTCCTTACTGCTCCCCGTGCTCCCCGAGGAGTACGGCACGACCGTGGGCCCGCCTCCCGCACGCCCCGCCGCCGGCCGCTCCGCCCGGGCCGGCCGGCCTCCCCGGACCGCCCCGCACCCGGAGCTGCTGCCCGGTCCGCGCGCCGACACCACGGCGCCGGAGCCCGCACCCGCCGCCGCTTCCGGTCCCTCGCTCGCCCCGGGCAACCTGCTGGACGAGCAACTGGCCCTGCTGCGGGAGACCGGGGCCAAGGTGGGCACCACCCTCGACCTGGGGGCGACCGCCCGCGAGCTGTGCGCCGTCACCGTGCCGCGCTTCGCCGACTTCGCCGCCGTCCTCGTCGTCGACCAGCTGTTCTCCGACGCCGAGCCGCCGAAGGAGGACCTGTACGGGGACACGGTCGTCGCCCGCCGGGTCGCCGTGGCCCACACCGACACCACCCCCGGCCCGTGGGCGGCCGCCCTGCCGGAGGGCGAGCTGATCCCGCTGCCCGCCGACTCCACCCCGCGGCTGGGCGAGCCGCTGCTCGTACCGGTGATCGACGCCGCGCTCGCCCACGACGTCGCGCTCGACCTGGGCGTGCCGGGGCTCGGACCGCTGCTCCCCGAGCGCTCGCTGATCGTCGTGCCGCTCACCGCGCGCGGCACGGTGCTGGGCCGGATGTGCTTCCTGCGCCACCCCGGCCGCCGTCCCTTCGACGCCAAGGACGCCGCGACCGCCGCCGAGGTCGCCGCCCGGGGTGCCGTGCACCTGGACAACGCCCGGCTGCACCGGCTGGAGTCGCGCGCCGCGGCGACCCTGCAGCGCAGCATGATGCCGACCAGCCCGCCCCGCATCCCCGGTGTGCGGATCGCCCACCACTACATGCCCGGTGACCGCCAGGCCCAGGTCGGCGGCGACTGGTTCGACGCCATCCAGCTGCCCGGCGGGCGCGTGGCGCTGATCGTCGGCGACGTCATGGGCCACGGCCTGCTGTCGGCGGCCGTGATGGGCCAGTTCCGGACGTCCGTGATCACGATGGCCGCCCTGGACCTGCCGCCCGCGCAGCTGCTGCGGCACCTGGACAACCTCGCCCACCGCCTCGGCGCCGAGCACCTGGCGACGTGCGTGTACGCGGTCTACGACCCGATCCACCGCACCCTGACCCTCGCCAACGCCGGCCACATCCCTCCCGTGCTGGCCCGCCACGACGGCCGCAGCGAGCTGCTGCAGATCCCCGAGGGCGCCCCGATCGGGGTCGGCGGCGTCCCCTTCGAGACGGTCGAGGTCCCCGTGCCGGACGGCAGCTGGCTGGTGCTGTGCACCGACGGCCTGGTGGAGGTGCGCGGCCAGGGGATAGACGCCGGTCTGGCGGCGCTGTGCTCCAACGTCATCGAGCCGCAGCAGACCCCCGAGGACGTGTGCGAACAGATCCTCAACCGTGTCCACTCCGACGACCGCCGCGATGACGTGGCGCTGCTGGTCGCCAACTTCCAGGGCATCCCGCCCGAGGACGTCGTGGAGTGGCGGCTGGCGATGGACGGCTCCGAGGTCCGGCGGGCGCGGGCGCTCACCCGCGAGCAGCTGGCGCTGTGGGGCCTCCAGGCGCTCAGCGACCTGGCCGAGCTGCTGGTCAGCGAGCTGGTGACGAACGCGCTGCGGGTCGCCTCGCACGAGGTGTCGCTGCGGCTGATGCGCGTCGGCAAGCTGCTGGTCGAGGTCAGCGACGACGACCACAACCTGCCTCAGCTGCGCCGCGCGGACGCCGATGACGAGAAGGGCCGGGGCCTGGCCCTGGTCAGCAACCTCTCCCGGCGCTGGGGCACCAGCCGCAAGGCGGTCGGCAAGGTCGTCTGGTTCGAGCTGCCGCTGCCCGTCTGACCTCGCCCGGAGACGGTCCCCGCCGGTTTCTTGCCGGTAGTGCGGCCTCGAACCGCACCTTCGCGAAGCAGCCGGTGTGGGTAGGTGCCGGCGACTGCTCCGGAACGCGAGTCAGCGGGGAGCCTGACGGCTCGTGACAGCGGGGCAGGAGTGCCCCTCGACCTCGCCGGCGTCGGACGCCAGTGCGGTTCGAGGCGCCGACATGGCCCGGATGCCGTCACCACATCTCCCAGAGCGTCGCGACCGGCTTGTGAGCGGAGGCCAGTCGTGACGGTGAATCCGGCGTCCGAGCCGCTTCGTCGACGTTGTGATAGTGCACGGCAAGCGGCCCCGGATCTCGTGCTCTCTACATGTAGCCTGCGGCTTATGGCACATTTGATCGACTCCGCTGCTACTGACGCCGCGGTGAACGGGTTCTACCAGGCGACGACCCAGCTCGTGGATCTCGTCCCCGGTATGTACCACCGGCAGAGCGCCACCGGCACGAGGCTGGTGTTCACAGGTCTGCCCATGCCCAGCCTCAACGTGGTCTCCGTAGGAACGGAACCGGATCTGGAGGAGGTGGATGCCTTCGCCAAGGAGCTTTCCACAAAGGATGTCCCGTGGAGCATCCAGCTGCGCGGAGATGCCGATCCCGCACTACTCGAGCTGGCTGCCCGCTACGGCAGGACTTCATCCAGCACGATCCCCCTGCTCGTGTGGGACGCGGACCTGCTGCCGTCGCTTCCCACGTCCCTCCCACACGGCGCTACGGTGCGTGAGGTCCCGGGAAACGAGTACGAGGTCTACGCCTCCGCTCTTGCGAGCGGGTTCGACATGCCGAAGGAAATAGCGGATATCTTCGCCCTGCCTGCTCTGCTGGACGCCCCCGACATGACGGCGTTCATACTGGAGCTCAACGGCGAGGCCGTCGCCACCGGCTTCAACGTCGTGGCTGGTGACCAGGTGGGGCTGTACAACGGTTCGGTCCCGCCGCCGCATCGGCGCAACGGCTACTACCGCGCTCTCGTCGCCGCGAGACTGAGGCACGCGGTGGCCTCCGGAGCCCGCCATGCCTTCACCCAGAACACTCCGATGTCGCGACCGCTCTACGAATCGCTCGGGTTCCGTCATGCTGAGACGTGGACCTACCTCACCGGCGCCGCCTGATCGAGGCCCGCGGTGCGCATCGCCGGCCCGCCCCCGCGAGCCACCCCGCCCGGAAGCACAAAGGGGCCGCGTGGCGTGCGCCACGCGGCCCCCGCGTCGTATCCGCCCGTACACCGGGCGTACGGCTACCTCACAGGTTGACGCCGAAGTCCTGCGCGATGCCGCGCAGGCCCGAGGCGTAGCCCTGGCCGACGGCGCGGAACTTCCACTCGGCGCCGTTGCGGTACAGCTCGCCGAAGACCATCGCCGTCTCCGTCGAGGCGTCCTCGGACAGGTCGTAGCGGGCGAGCTCGTTGTTGTCGGCCTGGTTCATCACGCGGATGAAGGCGTTGCGCACCTGGCCGAACGACTGCTGGCGGCTCTCGGCGTCGTAGATCGACACCGGGAAGACGATCTTCTCGACCTCGGGCGGCACGGTGGCCAGGTTCACCTTGACCTGCTCGTCGTCCCCCTCGCCCTCGCCGGTGAGGTTGTCGCCGGTGTGCTCCACCGCCCCCTCCGGGCTCTTCAGGTTGTTGAAGAACACGAAGTGCTTGTCCGAGACGACCTTGTTGTCGGCGTTGACCAGCAGCGCGCTCGCGTCGAGGTCGAAGTCGGTGCCGGTGGTCGTACGGACGTCCCAGCCCAGACCGACGGTGACCGCGGTCAGTCCCGGGGCCTCCTTCGTCAGCGAGACATTGCCGCCCTTGGAGAGGCTGACACCCATGGGATCTCCCTGCTCATTCCGGCGCGGGCCGCGCCCCTTGACGATTCCTTTGCCCAATCGTCCAACGCCTGCCCCGGCCCGCGGGTTCCCGGCGCCGCGTCCGTTCACCTGAGTGCCGTACAGGACCGCACGGCGGCCGCGGGGCGGTAGAAAGGACCCATGGCCACCGGCTCGCGCGCTCCTTCCGACAGTTCCTGCGGCACCGACGACCCCGTGAGCACCGCCGAGGAGATGGTGGCCGCCCTGCTGACCGCGTCCCGGCTCCTCGTCGCGGTCTCCGCCCGCTCGCTGGCGGCGGTGGAGGAGGCACTGACCCTTCCCCAACTGCGCATGCTGGTCGCCCTCGAGGCCCACGGGCCGCTGAACCTCTCGCAGCTCGCCGCGGAACTCGGCGTCCAGCCCTCCACCGCGCTGCGCATGCTGGACCGCCTCGTGACGATCGGCATGGTCGCGCGCGACGCCTCCCCCAGCGACCGCCGCACAACGGTCATCTCGCTGACGGCGGCCGGGCGGCGCACCGTGAACGACGTCATGGAGCGCCGCCGGTCCGAGATCGCCCGCATCGTCGCCGCCATGCCCGCGGGGCAGCGCCGCCACCTCATCCAGGCACTCCAGGCCTTCGCCGAGGCCGGCGGCGAACCCCCGGTGGGCGGCTACGACGCCCGGCACGTCGGCTGGTGACACCGCCTCCGATGCGCGGGCGCGGGGGAACGGGGCGCCGCAACAGGGTCGGGGCGAGGCCGGGCGGGGCCGTTCCCGCCCTCCCACGGGTGAGTGGGCCACATCTGCCCCTGCCGTCCACGCACTCGTCCGGGTGACTGCGGCTCGGCGCCGCCGGCGGTCCGTTCGCTCCCGCCGCGGGTGACCGCGGCTCAGCCGCAAGGCCGGGGGATCGCCAGAGCCTGGTGTGAGGCCGCAGACGGTCCGAAGGCGGCGGTACCGGACCCCCGGAGACATCGCTACGCTCTCCGCCCCCGGGGCCGACGCATCGATGCTGCCCTCATGCACGCACCTGACCTGCTGCTATGTCGCCATGCACGCGATGTGGAAGGCCCCATTTTCCGCACGACGACGGGGAGAGAAACCTCTATGGCGCAGGAGCGGTGCGACCAGAACCAGCAGAACGCGGGTGTGCGGCTGGCCAGGCTGCTGCGCCGCTGGTGGGAGGAGGCGGGGAGCCCGAACGGCGGCACCCGGCCGACGCAGCAGGCACTGGCCGCACGGCTGGGGGTCGACCAGACGACGCTCTCGCGCTACCTGAACCCCAAACACCTGTCGACCGCTCCCTTGCGGGTGGTGGAGGCCCTGCACGCCCAGTTGAGCGCCCCGGCGGCGGAACTCGAACAGGCTCGGACGCTGTGCCGGACCGCGCTGCGGGAGAACGCCCGCCCACGGGGCGCTGACAACGGCGAGGAGCACACCGCACCGACCGACGACGCGGGCGGATCGGACGCGGCCCCCGGAGTCGACGACCTCGTCCCGGGGACGCACGAGGCCGCCGGGCGGGGCGCCGTCGGCCTGCGCCGTGCCCGGTGGTTGCGGCCGGTCCTGGTCGCAGCGGCCGTGGTCGTGACGTTCAGCGCCGGAGCGGTCTTCCACGAACGGCTCTCGGGCCGGGGCACCGCGGCCACGGCCGACGGGGCGGCCGCGGCCGGCTCCGTGAACAAGGCCCGGTACCGGTGGCCCCTGCTGTACCTGCGCGAGGGCGATCAGTTCACCCGAGCCCGCGCGCTGCAGTACCTGCTGAACGCGCACGGCTACGAAGTGCGCCCGGACGGCTTCTTCAGGGAGGACACCCGCGACGCCGTCATGGACTTCCAGAGACGCGAGGAACTGCCGGCCGACGGCAAGGTCGGCGATCTCACCTGGCCGGCACTGGTCAAAGGGCAGGTCGGCCCCGGTTCCGACGCCTCCGCGGTGCGGGCCGCGCAGGAACTCCTGAACAACGTGGGGCAGGGCGGCACCCCCGTGACGGGGCGGTTCACCGCGGCGACCGCCGCGGACGTGAGCTACTTCCAGCGCACGCACGGCTTGCCGGGCACCGGTCGGGTCGACGAGAGCACCTGGCTGGTGCTGCTGGTGAAGCAGCGCCGACCCGTCGACACACCCGCGTACCAGCAGATCCCGAGCCCGCCGCCCCCGGCTTCCGGGTGACCAGCACAGCCTTCCCGCTCCCCGCATGGCGTCCCGCTGGCGCGCCTCCTCTGCGCGCCGGCACATAACAGCAGCTCAGAGGCCCGGCATACAGGGTGCATCGATGTGCCTCGGCAAGCGACCGGAATCGCGTCCGCCCACCCTGTCGTGGCGGCGATGCTGGTTCCGCGGCCGGCACTCCCGGACGTCTCCGCCCCGGCGCCGGGGCGGAGACGTCCCCGTCTCCTCCGGTCCGCTTCCTGTCAGCACGCTGCCCGAAGGGGGCACTCATGTCCGCTATCCACAAGATCATCACGTCCGTCGCCTCGGCCGCCGTCCTCGCCAGTGGCCTGGCCGTCGCCACCGCCGGCCCGGCGAGCGCGGCCACCTGCCCGTCCGAAGCGGCTCCGTTGATCGACGGCGCCACGGCCGAGTGGAAGCTGCGCTGCTCCGGCAACAACGTCACGGTGCAGGGCTGGCTCCAGGACACGCGTACGGACGGCAAGTGCGCCGTGGTCCGCATCAACGCCGGCAACGGCGACTACAAGACAAAGTCCGCATGCTCCTCCGGGGTCCGCGAGCAGTTCTCCTTCACCTTCGCCGGCACCCGGTCCGCCCAGGTCCGCCTGGCCGTCGCCTGACCGCGGGCCGGGGCGGGCGGCAGCGCCCGTCCGCCCCGGCCCGCGGACGCGCTCGCACCCAGCCACGGCGGTGGGGGCGCCCGCGAGCACAACGGACACCGCATCTCCGCGGCCGGAGCCCCCAGGCGCCGTGGAGCCGCACGCGAGAACGAGGGAAGACATGAACAGCAACGGACGTCACCTGCGCGCCGCCCTGATCGCCGGAGCCGCGGCGGCCGCCCTGACCCTGAACCTGGCACCGGCACTCGCCGCGCAGGAGCACGGCACGGCGCCATCGGCGGCCACGGCAGTCACAGCGACCACGGCGACCGCCCTGGTCTACGACAAGAACCAGAAGAACCCCGCCGACTCCCGTCTCTCCGTGTACCAGGGCACGCGGCTCATGGCCCGCTACCGGGCCGGATCGGGCACCGGCAGCAAGGACGACTGCGCGCTCACGAGGGGCTGGATCCCCAACGGCAACTGGAGGATCAAGCTCAAGTCCCGGGCCTACAACGGCAGGCTCATCAAGGGCTACGCCGTCTACCTCGAGGACATGCGGTGCTCCAAGGGCACCGCGAAGCGCACGGAGATGTTCATCCACTCCGAGATGAACCGCGACGGCAGCCCGGGCGGCAGAGAGAACCGCCGTTGGGACGGTGTCGGCGACTACGCGTCCTGGGGCTGCGTGAAGCTGCGGCCGGCCGACATCAAGGAGATGTTCCGGCTCCTCGATCGCATCGGCTGGCCGACCCATCTGCGCGTCGTGTCCTGAGACGGCGAGGCCCCGGGGCCCGCCGCACATGTGATCCGCCTCACCAAGGAACGGCGTTCCCGCGCGAGAGCCCCCTCCCCGGTCGGGAACGGCCGGGGAGGGGGCTCCAGCACGCGAAGTGCCGCCCGGTCGCCGGGGCTCGGCCGGCCCGCCTCCTGACCGGCGCGGCACATCGTCCCGGGACGTCGACCCGGGACATCGACCCAGGACATGGAAAAGGGCCCCCGGTCGTGATTCTTGTCACGACCGGAGGCCCTTCTCCGCTGTGCGCGAGGGGGGAGTTGAACCCCCACGCCCTTTCGGGCACTGGAACCTGAATCCAGCGCGTCTGCCTATTCCGCCACCCGCGCATGGGTGCTGTCTTCTGTGGTCCGCCACACCCTGGGGTTCTCCCCGTCCGGTGCGTCATCCCCTTCCGACATCGAGAACACTAGCACGCTGCTCAGGGTGGAATCACATCCGTTTCCCGGCACCCCCGAGCGAGGGCAACCGTCCTCTGTTGCGGGACACTGGCAGGGGCCGCCTCTACCATCCCTGTGAAGAGCGGCCCCGGACCGTGGCACTGTTGACACCGGTCCAGTGGGACCAACCGGGGAACCAGCGGTTTTCCCGGCGCGTGGATACGATCAGTAAGCAGTACCGGAAGGATCGGACCGGAAGATCACGGCAGACCGCCGTGCGCGACCGCAGGACCTCGAGGAGGGAGGTGCACCGTGGGAGTACTCAAGAAGTTCGAGCAGCGTCTCGAGGGCTTCGTGAACGGCACCTTCGCCAAGGTGTTCAAGTCCGAGGTCCAGCCCGTGGAGATCGCGGGCGCACTGCAGCGTGAGTGCGACAACAACGCGACGATCTGGAACCGGGACCGCACCGTGGTCCCCAACGACTTCATCGTCGAACTCAGCACCTCCGACTACGAGCGCCTGAGCCCGTACGCGCTCCAGCTCGGCGAGGAGCTCGCCGGCATGGTGCGGGACTACGCCAAGCAGCAGCGCTACACCTTCATGGGCACCATCAAGGTGCACCTGGAGAAGGCGGACGACCTCGACACGGGCCTGTACCGGGTGCGCAGCCGCACCCTCGCCTCCAGCGAGTCGCAGCAGCCGCAGCAGCAGTACCAACAGCCGTACCAGCAGCAGCCCCCCGCCGGCCGCGGCGGCTACGGCTACCCGCCGCAGGCCCCGCAGCGCCCCGCGAGCCCGCCGCCGATGCCGGCCGGTCCGCCGCCGGGCGCCGCGCCCGTCACCCGGCTCCCGGGAGGCGGCCCCACGGTCGCCGGCGGCGCCGGCACGCATGTGCGCCGCTGGATCGAGATCAACGGCACGCGCCACCAGATCTCCCGTCCGACCCTGGTGCTCGGCCGCAGCACCGAGGCCGACGTCCGGGTCGACGACCCCGGTGTGTCCCGCCGCCACTGCGAGATCAGGGCGGGCTCGCCCTCGACGATCGTCGACCTCGGGTCGACGAACGGCATCGTGGTGGACGGACAGCACACCCAACGCGCTACGCTCCGCGACGGTTCACGGATCGTCGTGGGCAGTACCACCATCGTGTACCGGCAAGCCGAAGGGTGAAGCGGGGGCAATGTCAGAGCTGACCCTGACGGTCATGCGGTTGGGTTTCCTCGCCGTACTGTGGCTGTTCGTCATCGTGGCCGTGCAGGTCATCCGCAGCGACCTGTTCGGGACGCGGGTGACCCAGCGCACGGCCGGGCGCCGCGAGGCCCAGACGCGTCCCCCGCAGCAGCGCCAGCAGGCGCCGGCCGGGCAGGGCCGTCAGCAGCAGAACAACAGCCGGGCCCGGCGCGGAGCCCCCACCAAACTGGTGGTCTCCGAGGGCTCGCTCGCGGGAACCACGGTGGCGCTCCAGGGCCAGACGATCACCTTGGGCCGGGCGCACGACTCCACGATCGTGCTCGACGACGACTACGCGTCCAGCCGCCATGCCAGGATCTACCCGGACCGCGACGGCAACTGGATCGTCGAGGACCTGGGATCCACCAACGGCACGTACCTGGACCGGAACCGGCTCACGACGCCGACCCCGATCCCGCTCGGTGCGCCGATCCGCATCGGCAAGACCGTCATCGAGTTGCGGAAGTAGTCGCACAATGGGCGAGCACAGCCAGCGAGCGCGAGCGAGAGGGTGGGCAGCGTGCGGATGTACCCGGAGCCGACGGGCGAGGTGCGCATGACTCTGTCGCTGCGCTTCGCCGCCGGCTCGCACAAGGGAATGATCCGGGAGGGCAACGAGGACTCCGGCTACGCCGGTCCGCGACTGCTCGCCATCGCCGACGGCATGGGCGGCCAGGCCGCCGGTGAGGTCGCCTCGTCCGAGGTGATCTCCACCCTCGTCCCCCTCGACGACGACATCCCCGGCTCGGACATCCTCACCTCCCTCGCCACCGCCGTGCAGCGCGCCAACGACCAGCTGCGCGTCATGGTCGAGGAGGACCCGCAGCTGGAGGGCATGGGCACCACGCTCACCGCCCTGCTCTGGACCGGCCAGCGGCTCGGTCTGGTGCACGTCGGCGACTCCCGGGCGTACCTGCTCCGCGACGGTGTGCTGACCCAGATCACCCAGGACCACACCTGGGTGCAGCGGCTCGTCGACGAGGGCCGGATCACCGAGGAGGAGGCCGGCACGCACCCGCAGCGTTCGCTGCTGATGCGCGCCCTGGACGGCCGCGGCCAGGTCGAGCCCGACCTGTCGGTCCGCGAGGTCCGGGCCGGCGACCGCTACCTGATCTGCTCCGACGGCCTGTCCGGCGTCGTCAGCCACCAGACCCTCGAGGACACCCTCGCCGGGTACCAGGCACCCGCCCAGACCGTGCAGGAACTGATCCAGCTCGCCCTGCGCGGCGGCGGCCCCGACAACATCACCTGCATCGTCGCCGACGTCCTGGACATCGACGCCGGCGACACCCTGGCCGCGCAGCTGCACGACACGCCCGTCGTCGTGGGCGCCGTCGCCGACAGCCGGCACCACTTGCCGCTGTCCGACCCGCGGCACCTGCAGACCCCGGCCGGCCGGGCCTCCGAGCTCGGCCGCAACCCCTCTGCCGAGGGCTCATTCGGCCCGCCGGGCAGCGGTGACCCGCAGGCGGGGGCGCCCGCGGGCGACTTCGACGCGTTCGAGGACGCGCAGCCGGACAAGCCCGGCAAGAGCGGCCGCTGGCTCAAGCGCTCTCTGCTCCTGCTGGTCGTCCTCGGGGTCGTCGGCGGCGGCGTGTACGGCGCGTACCGCTGGACGCAGACGCAGTACTACGTGGGCGTCAAGGGCGACCACGCGGCGATCTACCAGGGCATCGAGCAGAAACTGGCCTGGATCGACCTGTCGAAGGTCCACGAGGACCGCCCCGGTATCGAACTCAAGTACCTGCCGCAGAACCAGCGCAAGTACGTGACGGCGACGATCGCCACCAGCGGCCTCAGCGACGCGCGCAGGACCGCGGACGAGCTCGAGCACCAGGCCGAGGTCTGCCAGACCAAGGAAGCCATCGCCAAGTCCGCCGCCGCGGCCGCGGACAAGGCCAAGAAGGACGAGCAGCAGGGCGCCGACACCGCCGTCGGCAAGACCGCGGGCAGCCCGTCCCCGGACGCGTCCGAGTCCGCCAAGCCCGACACGAGCCCCTCCACCAGCCCGTCGACCGGTCCCACCCTCTCCGACGAGGACCAGGCGCTGGCCGAACAGTGCCCGACCGGCAGCTAAGCAGTGAGCAGGAGGGCCTTCAGTCCAGCATGAGCGTTGTCACCAACACCACGACCATCACGTCGGTCGGCGCACCGAGCCGCCGCAACACGGAGCTCGCGCTCCTCGCCTTCGCCGTAGCGATCCCGGTCTTCGCGTACGCGAACGTCGGGCTGGCGAAGAACGGCTCGCTGCCCGCCGGGATGCTCGCCTACGGCCTCGGCCTCGGCGCCATCGCGCTGGTGGCCCACCTGGTCGTCCGCAAGTTCGCGCGGTACGCGGACCCGCTGATGCTGCCGATCGCCACCCTGCTGAACGGCATGGGCCTGGTGTTCATCTGGCGCCTCGATCAGGAACCCACACTCCCCGGCGGTTCCTCGGCGCCGACCCAGCTCGTGTGGTCGACGCTGGGTGTCGCGCTTTTCCTCGGCGTGCTGGTCTTCCTCAAGGACCACCGCATCCTGCAGCGCTACACCTATATCTCGATGGTCGTGGCGCTGGTCCTGCTGATCCTCCCGGTGTTCTTCCCACCGGTCTACGGCGCCCGGATCTGGATCACCATCGCCGGCATGTCCATCCAGCCCGGCGAGTTCGTGAAGATCATCATCGCGGTCTTCTTCGCGGGCTACCTCATGGTCAAGCGGGACGCGCTCGCGCTCGCCAGCCGCCGCTTCATGGGGATGTACCTGCCCCGCGGCCGTGACCTCGGTCCGATTCTGGTGATCTGGGCCCTCAGCATCCTGATCCTGGTCTTCGAGACCGACCTGGGCACCTCGCTGCTCTTCTTCGGCCTCTTCGTGATCATGCTCTACGTCGCCACCGAACGCACCAGCTGGATCGTCTTCGGCCTGCTGCTGTCGGTCGGCGGCGCCGTGGTGGTGGGCAGCTTCGAACCCCACGTCCACAGCCGCGTCGAGGACTGGCTCGACCCCTTCCGCACGGTCGTCGAGACCGGCCAGGCCAACCAGCCCGCCCAGGCCATGTGGGCCTTCGGCTCCGGCGGCATCTTCGGCTCCGGACTCGGCCAGGGCTACTCCCGGCTCATCGGCTTCGCGGCCAAGAGCGACTACATCTTCGCCACCGTGGGCGAGGAGTTGGGCCTCGCCGGACTGATGGCCGTCCTCCTGCTCTACGCACTCCTCGTGGAGCGCGGCGTGCGCACCGCGCTGGCCGCCCGCGACCCCTTCGGCAAGCTGCTGGCCATCGGCCTGTCCGGAGCCTTCGCGCTGCAGGTGTTCGTCGTGGCCGGCGGTGTGACCGGCCTCATCCCGCTCACCGGTATGACCATGCCGTTCCTCGCCCAGGGTGGCTCCTCCGTGATCGCCAACTGGGCCCTGGTCGCCATCCTGCTGAGAATCAGCGACACCGCGCGCCGCCCGGCGCCGGCCCCCGCCCCGTCCCCCGATGCCGAGCCGACCCAGGTGGTGCGCGCCCAGTGAACAAGCCCCTGCGCCGTGTCGCCATCTTCTGCGGACTCCTCGTGCTCGCCCTGCTGGTCAGGGTGAACTACATCCAGTTCGTCCAGGCCGACGAGCTCAAGAACGACCCGCACAACCGCCGCGTCGCGATCAACCAGTACGCCACCCCGCGCGGCGACATCATCGTCGACGGCAAGGCGATCACCGGCCACGCCGAGACCAACGGCAGCGACTTCAAGTACAAGGCCACCTTCAAGGACGGCCCGCTGTGGGCGCCGGTCACCGGCTACGCGTCCCAGGCCTTCGGCTCGAACCAGCTCGAGAACATCTACGACTCCATCCTCACCGGCGACGACGACCGGCTCTTCTTCAAGCGCACCGTCGACATCCTCTCCGGCAAGCAGAAGCAGGGCGGCGACGTCGTCACGACGCTCAACGGCGCGGCGCAGCGCGCCGCCTTCAAGGGCCTGGGCAACAAGAAGGGCGCGGTCGCCGCGATCGACCCGCGGACCGGCGCCATCCTGGCGCTGGCCAGCACGCCCTCGTACGACCCCTCCTCCTTCGCGGGCAACTCCCAGAAGGACAGCAAGGCCTGGAACGCCCTGCAGAAGGAGAACGACCCCGACGAGCCGATGCTCAACCGGGCGCTGCGCCAGACCTACCCGCCGGGCTCGACCTTCAAGGTCGTCACGGCCGCCGCGGCGCTGGAGGACGGGCTGTACAACAGCATCGACGAGAAGACCGACTCGCCGGTGCCCTACATGCTGCCCTTCACCACCACGCCGCTGGAGAACGAGGGGAACATCCCCTGCAAGAACGCCACCTTGCGCGTGGCGCTCCAGTACTCCTGCAACACGGTCTTCGGCAAGATCGGCGCGGACCTCGGCCGCGACAAGATGGTCGCGGAGGCCGAGAAGTTCGGCTTCAACCAGGAGATCTTCACCCCGGTCCGCGCCGCGGCGAGCAACATCTCCAAGACCATGGACAAGCCGCAGACGGCCCTGTCGTCCATCGGCCAGTTCGAGACCGCCGCGACCCCGCTGCAGATGGCGATGGTGGCCTCGGCGATCGCCAACGACGGCAAGCTGATGCAGCCGTACATGGTCGACCAGTTGCGCGCCCCCAACAACGCCGTGGTCGAGCAGACCAAGCCGAAGGAGTTCTCGCAGCCGCTCAGCGCCGAGAACGCCAAGAAGCTGCAGGAGATGATGGAGACCGTCGTCAACGACGGCACGGGCAAGAACGCCCGCATCCCCGGCGTCACCGTCGGCGGCAAGACCGGTACGGCCCAGCACGGTGTCGACAACAGCGAGAAGCCCTACGCCTGGTTCATCTCCTACGCGAAGACCGACCAGGGCTCCCCGGTCGCGGTCGCCGTCGTCGTCGAGGACGCGAGCGCCAACCGCGGCGACATCTCCGGTGGCGGCTTCGCCGCCCCGATCGCCAAGAGCGTCATGGAGGCCGTGCTGCACCAGTGACGCCGGTCACGCCGTATCCCACGAATGTGCGCGAAATCGCACGTTGCGATACCGGTCGTATATCGGCTACCGGCCAGGGCCGGGATCGGCACGCGGCGGCGGGTACGGTATGCCCGAGCAGCCACACGGACGGTTTAGGAAGGGCAAGCGCTATGGAAGAGCCGCGTCGCCTCGGCGGCCGGTACGAGCTGGGCTCGGTGCTCGGCCGCGGTGGCATGGCCGAGGTGTACATCGCCCATGACACCCGGCTCGGCCGCACCGTCGCCGTGAAGACGCTCCGGGTGGACCTCGCCCGCGATCCGTCCTTCCAGGCCCGGTTCCGCCGTGAGGCCCAGTCGGCCGCCTCGCTGAACCACCCGTCGATCGTCGCGGTGTACGACACCGGCGAGGACTACGTCGACGGGGTCTCCATCCCGTACATCGTCATGGAGTACGTGGACGGGTCCACGCTGCGCGAGCTGCTCCACTCCGGCCGCAAGCTGCTGCCCGAGCGGGCCCTGGAGATGACCACCGGCATCCTCCAGGCCCTGGAGTACAGCCACCGCGCCGGCATCGTGCACCGCGACATCAAGCCCGCGAACGTGATGCTGACCCGGAACGGCCAGGTCAAGGTCATGGACTTCGGCATCGCCCGCGCCATGGGCGACTCCGGCATGACGATGACGCAGACCGCGGCCGTGATCGGCACCGCCCAGTACCTCTCCCCGGAGCAGGCCAAGGGCGAGACCGTCGACGCGCGCTCCGACCTGTACTCCACCGGCTGCCTGCTCTACGAGCTGCTCACCGTGCGGCCCCCCTTCGTCGGCGACTCGCCGGTCGCGGTCGCGTACCAGCACGTGCGCGAGGAACCGCAGCCGCCGAGCGTCTACGACCCCGAGGTCTCGCCCGCGATGGACGCCATCGTGCTCAAGGCGCTGACCAAGGACCCGAACTACCGCTACCAGTCCGCGGACGAGATGCGTGCCGACATCGAGGCCTGCCTCGACGGCCAGCCCGTGGCCGCCACGGTCGCCCTGGGCTCCGTCGGCTACAACGGCGGCGGTTACGGCGGCTACGGCAACGACGCGCCCACCACCGCCCTGCCGCCCCAGCAGGACCCCGGCACCTCGATGCTGCCACCGATGCGCGAGGACGACGGCGGCTTCGGCTACGACCAGCCCCAGGGCGGCGGCCGGCGCAAGCCCAAGAAGAACAACACCTCCACGATCCTGCTGGTCGTCGCGGCCGTCCTGGTCCTGATCGGCGCGATCTTCATGGGCAAGGCGCTGTTCTCCCCGAAGGACACCGGTGACGGCACCATCTCCGTCCCGCAGTTCGTGGGCGACACGAAGTCCGAGGCCGAGGAGCGGGCGACGAACGGCGGGGTCACCATCGCGTTCGGCGACTCGATCTTCTGCGCCGACCAGCCCAAGGACCACGTCTGCAAGCAGTCGGCCGAGGTCAACACCAACATCCCTAAGGACCAGACCGTCACCCTGCAGCTCTCCAAGGGCACCGAGAAGGTCGAGGTGCCCGATGTCACCGGCGACGACTTCGACGAGGCCGAGAGCGAGCTGAAGGACGCGGGCTTCGAGGTCGACAAGCAGTCCCAGACCTCCAACGAGCAGGAGGGCACCGTCCTCAAGCAGGACCCCGAGGGCGGCGCGAAGCGGGCCAAGGGCACGACGATCACCCTCACGGTGGCCGTGGCGCCCGAAGAGGTCACGATCAAGGACGTCAGCAACAAGTCCAAGGACGAGGCCACTGAGATCCTCAAGGCGGACGGTCTGAGCGTGACCACCACCGAGGAGGAGAGCGCCGACCACATGGCGGGCACGGTCATCAGGACCGACCCGACGGCCGGCAGCACGGTCAAGGCGGGCCAGACGGTCACCCTGGTCATCGCGAAGCCGCCGTCCACCAACGCGATCCCCCCGCTGAAGGGCAAGACGGTCGCGGACGTCAACGGCATCGCGCAGGAGTTCGGCGTGCAGCTGCAGTTCGCGCCCAACTCGTCGCAGGCCCCGAACGCCGTCGTCCAGATGCAGAACCCGGTGGAGGGCACCCAGATGAAGCCGGGCGACACGCTCACGATCTTCGCCACGGACCCGAACACGGGTCCCGGAGGCCCCGGAGGCCCCGGGGGCTTCGTCAACGGCGGCAACGGCGGCTGACGCAGCCGCTCACCACGCCTGACGACGCGGGGAGGCGGTCACCACGGTGACCGCCTCCCCGCGGCTTTCTGCCTGGCGGGCCAGGCCTGGCCGAAGCCCTCGCGCGGCACCCGTCGGCGGTGGCCTCCGGCCTCGGGGGACATCGGTACAACCGCTGGCGCCTCGCGTCGCGTCGGCGTGGGGACATGCCACCACCGGCGATGGCGACGGCACCGGCCTGACCGCGCCGGAACGGTCCGCCGAAGCGATCCGGCTGACCCGGATGCTGCACCGCCTGGTGCCCGACGACACCGAGACAGCGGGCCTCCTCGCTGCTGCTCACCGACGCGCGCAGCCCCGCGCGCACCGGCCCCGCCGGCGGACTGGTGCCGCCGGCGGAACAGAACCGCGCCCGATGGGACCGCCGTGCCATCGCCGAGGGGGCGACCTGTTCACGGGGCCGCGGCGGCCTCCCACCGCGACGCCTCCCACCGCCCGCCGCACCACCTGCGCCCCCGAGCGCCGCCGTCTCAGCGCCCGTACCCATCGCCTGGCGTCGCGCGTGTGACGCGCCGTGGCGCACCACCGAGCTGGAGCCCGCACAGCGTGCCGCGCAAGGGCGGAGGGGGCCGCGGACCCGGTGTCCGCGACCCCCTCCGTGTGCTTCCCGCCGGTCCGCCCGGACGGGCCGGCCCCGCGTCAGCGCAGCTCCGCCGGGGGCGTCCGCCGGGCGTCCACCTTCTGGGTGCGGACGAGTTCCGCCCACACGATGTAGCGGTCGCGCGAGGTGTACACCGGGGTGCAGGTGGTGAGCGTGAGGTAGCGGCCGGCCTTCTTCTTGCCGCTCTCCTCGGGGATCTGGTCGATGACGTCGACGTTGTACTTCGAGGTCTCGGGAAGGATCTCGTAGACCTTGTAGACGTACCAGGTGTCGCGGTCCTCGAAGACGACCGGGTCACCGTTCTTGATCTTGTGGATGTTGTGGAACTTCGCGCCGTGGCCGTCGCGGTGGGCGGCGAGGCTGAAGTTGCCCTTCTTGTCCCAGGGCATGGCCGCCTCGACGGGCTCGGTGTAGTAGCCGGCGACGCCCTCGTTGAGCACCTTCGAGGAGGTGCCCTTCTTCACCAGGACCTCGAAGTCCTTGCCCATGGCGGGGACGTGGAGGAAGCCGATGCCGCCCTTGGTGTCGAGCTTGCCCGGGCCGGGGTCGACGGCCCACTGGCGCCGCACGGCGTCGCTGTCGCGTTCGGCGGCGCGGTCGGCCAGGACGTTGGTCCACCACAGGGAGTAGGCGACGAAGAGTCCCAGGATCACGCCCGCGGTGATGAGGAGTTCACCGATGACGCTGATGGTGGCGGCGAGCCAGGAGAGGGAGCGCCGCCTCGGCACGGCCTCCTGGGCGCGGTCATGCTGGGTGGTCGTCACCACTTGCCCCGATCTGTGTGCGTCCGTTCCCGGCCTACCCGACCAGGGCGTCCGGCTTGCCCTTGCTGCGCGGCCGTTCCTCGACCATCTTGCCCCAGACGATCAACCGGTACGTGCTGGTGAACTCCGGTGTGCACGTGGTCAGTGTGATGTAGCGGCCCGGCTTGGTGAAGCCCGATCCGACGGGGACCGGCTTGATCACCGAGATGTTGGAGGGCGGGGTGGAGGGCAGCATGCTCGTGATCTCGTACGTGTAGAACGTGCTCTCCGTCTCGACCACGACCTTGTCCCCCGCCACCAGCTTGTTGACGTAGCGGAACGGCTCGCCGTGGGTGTTGCGGTGGGCGGCGAGCGCGAAGTTGCCCTTCTTGTCCCACGGCATGGCTGTCTCCAGCGCACCCGAGTAGTGGCCGATCATGCCCTTGTCGAGCACCTTGTGCTTGTCGACGCCCTCGGCGATGGGCGCCTTCACGTCCAGCTTGGGGATGTACATGATCGCGAAGCCCTGCCCGGGCGTGAAGGCGCCGGGATCACGGTTCGGGTCCTTCTCCACGTCCCACTGCTTCTGCAGGGTGCTGGCGGCGCCGCCGGCCTGCTGGTGGGCGAGGACGTTGGTCCACCACAGCTGGTAGGTGACGAAGAGCAGCATCAGCACGCCCATGGTGATGAACAGCTCGCCCGCCACCCGGCTGGCGATCACCGCGGGGCTCTCCTTGGCCGCGCGTGCGGCGCGTCGGGCCTCCACACGGGACCTGGGCGCGGCCGGGGACGCCGGGGTCGCGGCCAGGGGGCCCGTCGCCGCCTCTGTGGCGTCCGGGGACGGCACTTGGGCACCGGAACGCCGCCGTCCCCTGCCGCCGCGCCGTGCGGCCTCCTGGGCGGCTCTGCGCCGGGCGGCTCGGCCGCCGACCCCGGGCGTCGGGGCGTCGGGGGCGGGCGGTGGCGCCCCCCGGGCCGGGTCCACGTCCTCCTCCCCGTCCCCACCCAGGTCCGGGGCCAGGTCACGGTCACGGTCCTGATCCCGTCCGGGCTCCGGCACGGTCACCGCGGGCATCGCCACCGTGTCGCCGGGGGCTCCCGCGACCCGGCGGCGCACGGCGGCTCGCTCCTCCTCGCTGAGGTGCCGCCGGACGGCCCCGGCCGGCGCGGAGTACGGCTGCTCGGCGGCTCCTCCGTGCCAGGGACCCGGCTCGGGCGGCTCCCCGGGAGCCGGTACGGGCATCGGCCCCGGCGCGGTCGGCGCGGGTTCGGCCTCCGGCACCGGGCGGGGGGGCCACGGGCCGGTCGGCGGCTGCCCGTAGCCCGACCGCACGGCCCCCTGGAAACCCTCCTCGTAGGCCGGCCGCCCAGGGACCTCGCCCTGGGGCGCGACCGGCGCAGAGGTCAGCGGCGCGGTGGAGGGCTGTGCGGCGGGTTCCGCGGCCCGGGGCAGCGGATCGTTGAGCGGGTCGGCCAACTGCTCCACCGCGGCGGCGAATTCGGCGGTGTCACCGAAGTGCCGATGCGCGGTCACGCACTCACGCCCTGGTTCCGACCACAGGCGCGAGGCCCGCGGAACGCTCGACGGCGTCCTTGTCGCCGCATTCCACCAGCCAGTTGGCGAGCATCCGGTGCCCCCATTCGGTGAGCACCGACTCGGGGTGGAACTGGACGCCCTCCACCCGGGCGCTGCGGTGCCGCAGTCCCATGACGATGCCGTTCTCCGTCCAGGCGGTGATCTCCAACTCCTCCGGGACCGTGTCCCGTTCGACCGCCAGCGAGTGGTAGCGGGTCGCGGTGAACGGGGTCGGCAGCCCGGCGAAGACCCCGCGGCCCTCGTGGGTCACCAAGGAGGTCTTTCCGTGCAGCAGCTCCGGCGCCCGGTCCACCACCCCGCCGTACGCGACCGCCATGGACTGCAGTCCGAGGCAGACTCCGAAGACCGGCACGTCGGTGGCGGCGCAATGGCGCACCATGTCGACGCAGACGCCGGCCTCCTCGGGGGTGCCGGGCCCGGGCGAGAGCAGGACGCCGTCGAAACCGTCCTGGGCGTGCGCCGGCTCCACCTGGTCGTTGCGGAGCACCTCGCACTCGGCGCCCAGTTGGTAGAGGTACTGGACGAGGTTGAAGACAAAGCTGTCGTAGTTGTCCACGACGAGGATGCGCGCGCTCATCGGACGGCTGCCATCCCCTCGTCGACGGTCACGTCCCCGAACGGCAGCAGTGGCTCCGCCCAGGGGAAGACGTACTGGAACAACACGTAGACGGCAGCGAGGACCAGCACCAGCGAGATGAGCGCTTTGACCCACACGTTGCCCGGCAGATGCCGCCAGATCCAGCCGTACATGCGCCGCCTTCCTGCCTTCCGTGCCGTGCCTCGCCCAAGATTAGCCGGACAAGCCCCCCGGCATACCGTCGTCCACAGGCTGTGTGGAATCCGGGCCTCCCCAGCCGGTCCGCCGGGGGCCGCGGCCTGCCCCGGCAGGCTCGGGCGGTCGGTCTCCGACGGTCGGTCGGTCGGACGCGGAGGGTAGGTCGGTCGGTCGGTCGCGGACGGTAGGTCGGTCGGACGCGGACGGCGGCCCGAGGCGGTGCGCACAGGTCCGTACGGGACGGAGGCCGGGCGCTCCGCGGAGCCGCCGGGGACCGTGCCGTGCGGCGTCTGCCGCGGCGCACCCGCCGGACCCCCGGTCGTCACGTCCGCGCGGACGCTCGCCCCACGGGTCATCCCACGGGCTTGGCGTACCGCAGGTCCACGGTTCCCGAGTAGCCGGGAAGAGTCACCCGCCGTTCGTCCTCGACCTTCCAGCCCAGTCCGTAGGCCTGGACGTACTGCAGGTAGTTCTGGATCGCGGGGCTGGCGTCGAGCGCCTGGTGCAGCTTCTCCCGGTCGCCGACGGCCGTGATGGTGTAGGGCGGCGAGTAGACGCGGCCCTGCAGGATCAGGGTGTTGCCGACGCAGCGCACCGCGCTGGTCGAGATGAGCCGCTGGTCCATCACCTTGATGCCGGAGGCGCCGCCCGCCCACAGGGCGTTGACCACGGCCTGCAGGTCCTGCTGGTGGATCACGAGGTCGTTGGGCTGGGGGTCGGGCACGCCGGGAACGAGCGGGGTCGCGTCGGGCGGCGCGTCGTCGAGGGTGACGGAGACGGCGGGGCCGGTGAGGGCGACGGTGCCGGCCTCCGCGCCGAGCCGGGCCAGACGCTTGCGGGCCGCGTCGCTGACGCCGCTGTCGGTGTGGGCGAGCGCGTCGACGTCGCCGCGTACCCCGGCGAGCTCCTTCTCCAGTTGCTCGTTCTGCCGGCTCTTCTCCTGGACCCGGTCCGACAGGCGCAGCAACGGGTCGTCGGTACGGATGTCCAGACCCTTGGCGGTGTCGAAACTCATCCAGAACAGCAGGCCGGCCATGGCGAAAACCCCGGCGCTGAGCACGCGAAGCACCACAGACCGGGCGGATCGGCGGGCTGGGGAGGCGTGGACCGGATTGCTCACCGTAGCCTTATCTCCTTCCAACCCGAGGAAGCACTACGCTAACGGACGCCCGGAGGCATGGACCCACCAGCCGCCCGGCCGCTCATACACGACGTCACACGCGCGGTTACGCAGCGCATCGACAGGAGAGTCCCTCGTGCCGAAGTCACGGATCCGCAAGAAGGCCGACTTCACTCCGCCCCCGGAGAAGACCACCCCCGTCAAGCTGAAGTCGGGCCGCGGCTGGGTGGCTCCCCTCATGCTGGCGTTGTTCCTCGTCGGCCTGGCGTGGATCGTCGTCTTCTATGTGACCCAGGGCAGCTTCCCGATCGAGCAGCTGGGCAACTGGAACATCGCCGTCGGCTTCGGCTTCATCGCGGGCGGGTTCGTCGTGTCCACGCAGTGGAAGTAGCGGCTCACGCAGTTATCCACAGGCGTCATCCACAGTGTTGAAAAGGTCGCATGATCTGTGGATAACCACCAGCCGACTGTCACCCCTGTGACCGGTGGTCCGAAGTGCGGACCACCGGTCGTTTGTTGATCGCGCAGGTCAGGCGGGGTGTGGACGGGCAGGCGCACGGCTTGCCCACAGGATGCACAGGAGGCCTCCGCCTCTCTGTGGATAACGTCGCGGCAACGGTGAGCGTTACGGCCTAGGCGGAGATATTCGCGACGCCGGCCCACACCGTCACCGCCACCGCGAGCAGCATCGCCGCGCACGTCCCCCACTGGATCAGCGCCCGGCGCGAGCGCGGGGCGTACGCCATGGCGGCGGCGATGATCGCCCCGGTGACGAGGCCGCCGATGTGCGCCTGCCAGCTGATGTTCGCCCAGGTGAAGGTGAACAGCAGGTTGAGTGCGAGCAGGATCAGCACCGGCCGCATGTCCATCCGCAGCCGCTTCAGGAAGACGGCCATCGCGCCGAAGAGCCCGTAGATCGCGCCCGAGGCGCCCAGCGTCAGCGTGTCCGGGGCCAGCAGCACCACCAGCGCGCCGCCGCCCAGCCCCGCGATCAGATAGAGCGCGGTGTAGCGGGCCCGGCCGAGCAGGCTCTCCAGCGGGCCGCCGATCCACCACAGCGAGAGCATGTTGAAGGCGAAGTGCGCGAGCTGCTCGTGCAGGAACATCGAGCTCACCAGCCGGTACCACTCGCCGGGTCCGCCCGCCACGCCGCACTGCACGCTGTCCGGGACGTAGCACGGGGTGAAGAGCCCCAGTGCGGTGACGAACGGTCCGCCTTCGGCCCGCGCGAGCAGGAAGACGAGAAGGTTCAGCCCGATCAGGATCTTGGTGACCAGCCGGGGGTCGCCGCCGACCGCGCCGCCCACCACCGTACGGGGCTCGGCGGCCTGGGCGGCACCCCGGCCCTCCCGGACACACTCAGGGCAGTGGAAGCCGACCGCGGCGTTGATCATGCACTCCGGGCAGATCGGCCGCTCGCAGCGGGTGCAGCGGATGCCGGTCTCCCGGTCCGGATGCCGGTAGCAGTGCACGGCCTGGTCGGTCATGTCTCAGCCCTTCGCAACGGAATCGCCCCGCCCGTGATACGCACGGGCGGGGCGCCAGGGTTCCCGGAACTCAGCGGTCCGTGCCGGACTGGCGGCGCTCGATCACCACGGAGCGGATCACCACGTCCTCCAGCGGGCGCTGGGTGCGCGGATCGGTCACGGTGGCCGCGATGGAGTCCACGACCTTCTGGCTGGCGGGGTCGGTCACCTCGCCGAAGATGGTGTGCTTGCGGGTGAGCCACGCGGTCGGGGCGACCGTGATGAAGAACTGGGAGCCGTTGGTGCCCGGGCCGGCGTTCGCCATCGCCATCAGATAGGGCTTGGTGAAGGCGAGGTCCGGGTGGAACTCGTCGGGGAACTGGTAGCCGGGTCCGCCGGTGCCGTTGCCCAGCGGGTCACCGCCCTGGATCATGAAGCCGGAAAGGACCCGGTGGAAGACCGTGCCGTCGTACAGGGGCTCATGGGAGGTGGCACCGGTGTGGGGGTCCGTCCACTCGCGGGTGCCCTCGGCGAGTTCCACGAAGTTCCTGACCGTCTTCGGCGCGTGGAACGGCAGCAGCCGGACGGTGATGTCCCCGTGGCTGGTCCTCAAAGTGGCGTAGAGCTGCTCGGCCACGGTCGTACCTTCCATAGTCCTCGATGGCAGGGACAAATCCTCGCATGCCCCGGACCCGCCGCACGCGTCCGTCCCATCGCGGACCGTCCGGCGGACCGCCGCCCTTGACCCGGATGCCCGTACGCACATGCCGTACCCAGCGGTGGCGGGCATGATTTCAAACCGGGTGGAAAGGCGAAAACCGAACGCCACCGAGGAGGAGGTTCTCGTGACCCGCATCGACAGCGTGCGCGACGCAGCCGAGAGGACGAGGGACAGCGTGCGGCACGCCGCGGACGTGGTGGCGCCGTATGCCGACACAGCGAGGGTCAACGCAGTGCACTACGCGGACGAGGCCAGGCTCTACCTGGCGCCGCGGGTGTCCGCGGCCGGGCGGCAGGCCCGCACGGCGGCCCGGACGCAGTACGACGCGTATCTCGCGCCACGCGTCGACCAGGCCCTGGCGGCGGTGCCGCCCGGGGTCCAGCGGAAGGTGGGGACCGCCGCCCGGCGCACCCGAGCCACCGCACGTCAGGCGGCGGAGTACACCGGCCCGCGGGTGGGCCAAGCCGTGACCACTGTGCGCAGCGTCGCGGTCCCGGCAGCGGAGGAGGCGGCCACCCGCAGCGCCGCGGCCGTCGCCGCGCTGCGCAGCCATGTGACGGCGGACGACATCCGCAGGCTGGAGCGCAGCCGGGAACGCCGGGCCCGCACCGGACGGGTCGCCACATGTTTCCTGCTTGCGGGCCTGGTCGCCGGGGCGGGTTTCGCCGCCTGGAAGTGGTGGAGCAGCCAGACCAGCCCCGACTGGCTGGTGGAGCCCGCACCGGCCACCGAGGTCGCCGACCGCGCCTCCCTCGACGGCGGCATCGAGGCGGATGCCTCGTTCGGCAAGGTCGACGGCTCGCCCATGGACGCCCTCGACCCCGAGGTGCAGGCCAAACAGGCGGAGGCGGACTCCGACGACCGCCGCGGGCGCGGTGACACACCGTGAGGTGACGACCGGGCGCCGGCGGCGGCCGGACCCGTAGGACAGGGGGGCGGCGGACCCGGCAAAGGGTCCGCCGCCCTCGCGCGTACGGCCCGGTCGGCCGCCGCTCACCGTCCCGAGGACGCGGGCACGGGATCGTCCCCGGCCGGGTCGGGGATCCGCGCCGGCACCCCGCGCAGGGTGCACAGCGCCACGACGGCACCCACGGCGAGCAGCACCGCGCCCACCCCGGCGGTGACCTGGACGCCCGCCGAGCGCCTCCCGGCTCGTCGCGAGGACCCGCACTCGGGGGCACGCGGCCAGCAGCTCCGCCACCATCTGGGCGACGTCGGCGACCAGATGCTCGCAGTTGTCCAGCACGAGCAACAGCTCCCGGCCGGTCAGGGCGGCCGTGAGACGGGCGAGCGGTAGGCCCTCCGGGCCCGGGACCTGGCGCCCGGCGGCTCCGGCCAGCGGGCCCGCCTCCCGCAGGCCCACGGCGCCCGCGATCGCCTGCGGCACCTCGGAACCGTGGGTCAGCCCCGACAGGTCCACGAAGCAGACCTCCCCCGGGTGGCGCCCGGCCGCCTCCACGGCGATACGGGTCTTGCCCGCACCGCCGGGGCCGATCAGGGTGACCAGCCGGGCTCCGGCGAGCCGCGCGCCGATCCGCGCCAGCTCCTCCTCACGGCCGATGATGCCGGTCAGTTGGGCGGGCAGGCCGTGCCGGACGAAAGGCCCGATCCGGTCGCCGTCGGGCGCTGTTTCACGTGAAACAGCCGAGAACCCGGCATCGGGCACACCCCCGCCGACCCGGGAGACGGCACGTGACACCGCGGCCGGCGTGGGACGGGAGGGGCGGGGCCGACCGCGCAGCACCGCCAGATGCGCCTCCGCCAACTCCGGGCCGGGATCCGCGCCGAGCGACTCGGCGAGTTCACGCCGCGCCTCGTCGTACACCCGCAGCGCCTCCGACTGGCGTCCGCTGATGTGCAACGCCTCCATCAGCCGGGCGCGCAGCCGTTCCCGCAGCGGGTGGCTCGCGACCAGTTCCCGCAGCTCGGCGACGAGTTCCCGGCGGTCCCGGGCGTCCAGCGCCAGCTCGGCGCTGATGCGGTCCTCCACCGCCGCGATCCGCAGTTCCTCCAGCCGCGTCACCTGCGCCCGCGCGAAGGGCGGGTCGCCCACATCCGCGAGGGCGGAGCCCCGCCACAGGTCCAGCGCACCGCGCAGCAGAACCTCGGCCCGCTGCGGCTCACCGGCGCCCAACGCCTCCCTGCCCGCGGCCGCGAGGCGTTCAAAGCGGTGCACGTCCACCTCGTCCCGGGCGACCACCAGCCGGTAACCCCCGGGAGAGCGCTCGACGGGCACCCCGAGGGCCGCGCGCAGCCGGGATACCTGGGACTGCAACGCGCTGCCGACCCCGGCCGGCGGCTCGTCCCCGTACAGCCCGTCGATCAGCCGCTCGGTGCTGACGATCCGGCCCGCCTCCAGCAGCAGCATCGCCAGCAGCGCCCGCCGTCCCGGGCCCCCGACGGCAGCGGTGGCGCCGTCGTCCCGCAGCGCCCTCGTCTCCCCCAGAATGCCGAAACGCACGCCGCCGATTCTGCCGCACGGGCCGGTCGGCGCCACGGGGGAGGACGGTGCGGGCGCGGAGAACACCCTCGGCCCGGGCCTGCACGCACCCCCGGCCCCGGACACGGGCCGGGCCGGGCCGGGACCTCGATGAGGTTCCCGGCCCGGCCGATCACTGTGGAGCCTAGGGGAGTCGAACCCCTGACATCCGCCATGCAAAGACGGCGCTCTACCAACTGAGCTAAGGCCCCGTGCCGCAGACCAGCGTACCGGCTGCGGAGAGGATCACCGACCGAGTATCGGCGGTCCGTAGGATGACCGGCAAGTTCGCGGCCGCAAAGGTCCCCCGTCAGGAGCCCGCAATGGACACCTCGCAGCCGGACGCCGCTCTCCGCGTCCAGGACATGCAGCGCACCTGGTACGGCGAGCCGCTGGGCGTGCTGTGCCGCCGGCTCATGGAGATCCTGGGGCTGAACCAGGCGCGCCTGGCAGGGGTGCTGGGGCTGTCGGCGCCGATGCTGTCCCAGTTGATGAGCGGGCAGCGGGCGAAGATCGGCAACCCCGCGGTCGTGCAGCGGCTCCAGGCACTCGAGGAGCTGGCCGCGGAAGTCTCCGGCGGAGCCGTGGCCGCTGCGGACGCCGTGCCGCGGATGGAGGAGATCCGCGGCTCCGAGGGCTCCCCCCTGCTGGCCACCACCCAGAGCCCGACCGCCGCGCCGCCGCCCGCGCGCAGGATCGTCCACGAGCTCCGCGCGCTGCTCCACGACGCGGCATCCCCCGCCGAGATCGCCGAGGCGGCCGAATCCCTCGCCGACCGCCACCCCCGGCTGGCAGAGTTCCTCCGGGTGTACGGCGCTGGTCCGTCCGACGCGGCGGTCCGGGACTACGAGGCGCGGGGGCAGGGGGCGGACGCACATCATGGGTGAGGTGTTCGCGGGCCGGTACGAACTGGTCGACCCGATCGGGCGAGGCGGCGCGGGAGAGGTGTGGCGCGCCTGGGACCGGCGGCGCGGCCGCTACGTGGCGGCCAAGGTGCTGCTGCAGGGCGATGCCCACTCCCTGCTGCGCTTCGTCCGGGAGCAGGCGCTGCGCATCGACCACCCGCACGTCCTCGCCCCCACGAGCTGGGCGGCCGACGACGACAAGGTGCTGTTCACCATGGACCTGGTGCGCGGCGGCTCGCTGGCGCACCTCATCGGCGACTACGGTCCCCTCCCGGCGCACTATGTCAGCGTCCTGCTCGACCAGTTGCTCTCCGGCCTGACGGCGGTGCACGCCGAGAACGTGGTGCACCGGGACATCAAGCCCGCCAACCTCCTGCTGGAAGCGACGGGGACCGGACGTCCGCACCTGCGGCTGTCGGACTTCGGCATCGCCATGCGCATGGGGGAGCCCCGCCTCACCGCGACCCACCACGTGGTGGGCACGCCGGGATACTTCGCCCCGGAGCAACTGCTCGGCGCCGAGCCGGACTTCCCGTCCGACCTGTACGCGACCGGGTTGGTCGCCCTCTACCTGCTCAGCGGCGCCAAACCCGACGCCGAGGCGATCGTCACCCAGTACGTCCACGGCATGCCCCGGGCCCCGCACGGCGTCCCCGGCCCTCTGTGGGAGGTGATCGGCACCCTGCTGCAGCCGGACCCGGAGGCCCGCTTCCGCACCGCCTCAGGTGCCCGCGCGGCCCTGGCGGCGGCGGTCGAGCTGCTGCCGGACCGGGAGCCGGACGAGGAGGCGATCGAGGTCTTCGACCAGATCGGGCCGCTGCCCGCGGGGTTCTTCGCGGACGGCCCGGTCGCGCCGGCGCCGTCCGCGGAGGGGACCGGAAGCATGACCGGAAGCTTCCGCCTGCAGCCGCCCCCGGCATCCGCCCCACGGCCACCCGCGGGTGCCCAGGAACCGGTCACCCCGGCGCCGTCTCCGCCGTCTCCGCCGTCTCCGCCGACACGTCCCTACACGGACACCGTCACGGGCGCCGCCGCCCCGGTCGCCGCTCCCGCGGCACCGCTCGCTCCGCCGGTGCTCCCGCCCCCGTCCGTCACACCGCCGGCCCAGGTCGCACCGCCGGCGCCCTTCACGCAGGCCGCCGCACCCGCGCCCGCGCGCCGCCCGGGCCCTCCCGCCAAGGCCGTCGTGCCGATGCTCCTCGTCGCGGCCCTCTGCCTCGCCTTCGGCTTCTGGGCGCTGTCAGCGACCTCCTGAGGCCGCGGCAGGCGCGCGCCGCGCGATCACCGTCCAGACTCCCAGCGAGAGCAGCAGCACGACGCCCGCGCCCAGGGCCGCGAAGCCAAGGGCGTGCAGCAGCGGGTTCCCCGAGCCGGGCCCGCCCGGCAGCCCCAGGCCCTCGTCCGGGTCGCCGTCGTACGACGGCCCGGCCTGCTCGGCGCCCTCGAGGACGACGCGCAAGGTGACCGGGACGGCGCCGGCGACAAAGTCCGCGACCTCCGGATGCACCGACACCGCCAGGTAGTACCAGCCGTCGAAACGGGCCGCCGACACGGCGTCGCCGCTCTCGTAGCGGTTGGCGTAGGCGACCCTCCCGGTCGTGGCGGTGACGGAGGCCTGCTCGCCCCGGTAGGAGGCGGTGCCGGTGCCGACGAAGGCCCAGCGCGGGTTGTAGACCTCCACGCGCACACCGGAGCCGCTGAAGCCGCCCGGCCTCGTCCCCTCGGCGTTGGCGAAGTCCACTTCGGCGAAGGCCTGTTGCCCCCAGCCGACCGGCACGCGGTAGAAGCGTGTCTGACCGGGCAGCACCTCGTCCTTCCAGACCCCGGCGCCGAGGATCCCCGCGCGGCCGAGGTCCGCACCGCCGGTGACGTCGCGGGCGGGGCCGGTCGCGGGCACCGGCGTCCGCGTGGCGGGGCTGAGGGCGGGACCCGGCGCGGCTCCGGCGGTGAGCGCGGGCTCGTCGGTGAGGCGGATCTGCAGCGGCCAGGGCGCGGCGTCCGAGGTGCCCCGGGACACGCGGGTCACCTCCAGGACGTAGGCATGGGCTTCCTGGCACGGCCCGTCACCGCCGACGGTGCGCTTGACCCAGGTGCCGATCGGACGCGCCGCCCCGTCGGCGGAGAACGTCCGGCGGCCGCTGTCGCAGCGGGTGCCGTCGGTGCTGGCCAGCGCCAGCTCGATGCCGTCCCCGTACGCCACCGCGGCGCCCGGGCGGGGCAGCACGAAGACCGCGAGGTAGGACGAGTGCACGGCGTCCAGGTCGAGGGCGTAGTACATGGCGCCCTCGTCCGCCGCCAGGGTGTCCTGGTACAGGACGCCCGGCTCGAGGCGCGGGGCGTCCGCGGTGCTCGCCCGGCCCCGTATCCGCTCGCCCTGCGGCTGCCAGGAGGCGACGGCCGGGCCGGCGGACGCGGCAGCCGCCGATGCCGGCGTCCCCGCCGCTGCCACCACGGCTGGAGCCGTCACTCCCGCAAGCAGCGTGAGCGCCGCCGCAACCGAGGTGAGCGCCCTGCGGATCATGCCCCGTCCCTCCGTCCGCGACGGCCCACGAGAGCCGCCACCGTCCCTGCCGCGGCGAGCGCCGAAGCCCCGCCCGCCGCCGCCGCGACCACGTCGCCCGCCGTCATGAAACCCCCGTCCGCGGGGGCGCCGACCGCCGTGGTGCCCGTGCCGCCGGTGGCCGCCCGTTCCGCCTCGTCCCCGTCCAAGGCCCCACCGCCGCCGCGCGCTGGTGCGCCGTACTCCGGCCCGGCCGACTCCCTGCCTGTCACGTCCACACGCAGCACGACCCGCACCGCCACCTTCCGCGCCAACCCCGCCGCACCCGGCCCGAGCGACACGGCGACATAGTGGTCTCCCGCCGTGCGGGCGCCCTGGGCGACGCCGCCGGCGACCCAGCGATTGCTCCACGTCACGGGCACCGTGCCGAGCCCCACGGACACCGGCTGCCCGCGATAGCCGCGGCGCTGCACGGTCCCGGACGCGTCGCCCAGCGGCTGCCGTCCCGGTCCGTAGGCGGCCGTCGCCACGAAGGAGGAGGCCGTGGAACCTTCCTCCACGCCGGGTTCGTTGGCGAAGTCGGCGAAATACGCCAGCCGCTGCCCCCAGCCGACCCGCACCTTGTAGAAGCGCGTCTGCCCGGGCAGCAGCGTGTCCCGCCAGATGCCCCTGCCGAGTCCGCGCGCGTCGTTGACCCGGTACCGCCCTCGACGTCCCGCGGTGGGCCCGTCAGGGCCGCCGGAGGGTCCCCGTAGCGGGTGGCGGCCGGCGCCGGAGTGGCGCCGGCCGCGAACGGCCGCTCGATGCCGTACCGCAGTTCCAGGGGCCAGCGGGCCAGGTCGGAGCCGGCGGCGCTGGTGCGGTGCACGGACAGCACGTAGCGCCCCGCCTCGTCGCAGGCGCCGCCCCGGTCGTCGCTGGGGATCCGGCTGACGGCGCCCACGACGACCATCGCCCCTTCGTCCTGACCGAAATGCGCGGAATCCGCGCCGCAGGTGAGGGGGTACCTGCCGGTGCCGGCCAGCCGCAGCTCGACGCCGTCCCCGTAGGCCGCCCTCGCCCCCGGCCGCGGCACCGCCGTCACCGCCAGATCGGCCGTGGAGGCCGCGTCCAGGTCCACCGCGTACCAACGGGTCTCGCCGGGCCCGATGTCATCGACGTACTGGCCGGGGGACAGGGCCGGAGCGCCGGCGGCCCGCCTCCCGCCGGTCACCCGCCGGCCCTGGAGTCCGTACGCGTCCGCGTTCAGCCGCGAGGCCCGCGTCGGCTGCCGGGCGAACGAGGCGACATCGGCGGCCTTCCTGGCCGGCGTCACGCGGCCCGCCCCGGAGCCGGAGGCGTCCAGCGCCATGGCCGGCACGCCGCCGACGCCGGTGGCGGCTGTCCACACCGCCCGGACCGTCCACGCCGGGCCCGGCAGAGCGCCCAGCACGGCGCCCAGCACGGCGAGACCGCACACGGCCGCCCGCAGTGGTCCCCCAACCCCGCGGGCCAGCGCCTTCCCTCGTGGCATGTGCCGTTCCCCCTCGCACATCGTCGGCCGCAGCGAAGCTAATGATTTGCGACAGCAAACACAAGGGGATCACGTCACGGTCGGGCAACAGGAAGGCGGACATGACGGGGCCCCGACCACATCGTGATCGGGGCCCCGGAAAATCCGTTGTACGGCTGCGTCGCCGCCTCAGACGCTCGCGCCGGAACCCGCCGGAACGGAATCCGTGGCCTCCGTCCACAGGTCCTGCTCGGCGCGGTCCGCCTGAATCTGGCGGTACACGAGGAGACCGCCGATGGCGGCCAGTGCGACCAGGAGAAACTTCTTCACCGCGCGACCTCGTCCTTCTTGCGTTGGGGGTCCTCCGACGGGCCCGACTATACACACCGGTCGATATCGAACGGTGACCTGCCACCGCAACCGACGCCGGCCGCGTGCACACGAAAACGGCCCGTACGGATCAACCGTACGGGCCGTTCACGCGGTGGGGCTAACAGGACTTGAACCTGTGGCCTCTTCCTTATCAGGGAAGCGCTCTAACCGTCTGAGCTATAGCCCCGCGCTGTGTTGCGTTGAAAGATTAGCGCACACGGGGCCGTGGCCCAAAATCGGTTACTCGTCCTCCGCCAGCGTCAGCTCGATACCGCCCACCATGCCGGCCGACATGTTGTAGATGAAGGCGCCGAGCGTGGCCAGCGCCGTGGCGAGCACGACGTCGATGACCGCGATGATCGCCGTGAAGGTCAGCACGCGCGACAGCGACAGGAAGGACACCAGGTCGAAGCCGCCGTCCGAGCCGGACGAGGTGGCCTCGCTGAGGGTGCCGCCGACCGTGGTGAAGACGCCGATGCCGTCCATCACCATCCACAGCACCGCGACCGCGATGACCGTGCAGATGCCCAGCGCGATGGAGAGCAGGAAGCTGACCTTCATCACCGACCACGGGTCGGCCTTCGCCACCCGCAGCCGGGCCTTGCGCGTGCGCGGGACGGTACGGGCCGCCGGACGCGGCTGGCGGACGCCGGTGGTCGCGGGCACCTCTGCGGCCGGCGACGCGTACGCCTGCGGCGGCTGGTGCGGGCCCTGCGCCTGCGGCTGGGCGACCGCGCCGGGGGCGCCCCCGTAGGTCTGCTGGTGCACGGCGTGCTGGTGCTCCTGCTGCGATGGACGGGTGTCGGTCACGATTCCCCCCTGGTGCGGGCCGTTGTCCGTACGTGGGCCGGGGGCACCGCCGATCGCGTCCGGAAGGGCCGCCGGCATCGGCTGCCCCCCGTCCGCGCCCGTCCGACCCGCGGCGCCCTCGGCTCCACTCACGGCTTCTACTCCTCCGAATCGACGGCCAGGGGCGCTTCACCCTCGGCCTCTTCAGCGGCGACGACCTCCTCGGCCTCCGCCCCCGCCTCGGCATTGCGGGCGACGCCCACGACGGCGTCCTTCTTACCGAGGTTGATCAGTTGGACGCCCATGGTGTCACGCCCGGTTTCCCTGATCTCGTTGACACGGGTGCGGATCACACCGCCACCAAGGGTGATGGCGAGGATCTCGTCGCTCTCCTCGACCACCAGGGCCCCGACCAGGGAGCCCCGGTCCTCGACGATCTTGGCCGCCTTGATGCCGAGTCCGCCGCGCCCCTGGACCCGGTACTCGTCCACACTGGTGCGCTTGGCGTACCCGCCGTCGGTGGCGGTGAAGACGAACGTACCCGGTCGCACGACATTCATCGAGAGCAGTTCGTCCCCTTCGCGGAAGCTCATGCCCTTCACGCCCGAGGTCGCACGGCCCATCGGGCGCAGCGACTCGTCCGTCGCGGTGAACCGGATGGACTGCGCCTTGCGGCTGACCAGCAGCAGGTCGTCGGCCGGGCCGACCAGCTCGGCGCCGATCAGCAGGTCTTCGACGCCGTCCTCGGTCTCCCGCAGGTTGATCGCGATCACACCGCCGGAGCGGGGAGAGTCGTAGTCCTTCAGCGGGGTCTTCTTCACCAGGCCCGAACGGGTGGCCAGCACCAGGTAGGGCGCCGCGTTGTAGTCGCGGATGGCCAGCACCTGGGCGATCTTCTCGTCCGGCTGGAAGGCCAGCAGGTTCGCCACATGCTGCCCGCGGGCGTCACGGCCGGCGTCCGGCAGCTCGTACGCCTTGGCGCGGTAGACCCGGCCCTTGTTGGTGAAGAACAGCAGCCAGTGGTGGGTGGTGGTGACGAAGAAGTGGTCGACGATGTCGTCTTCCCGCAGCTTCGTGCCGCGCACGCCCTTGCCGCCGCGCTTCTGCGACCGGTAGTCGTCGGTCTTCGTGCGCTTGACGTAGCCGCCGCGGGTGATCGTGACGACGATGTCCTCCTCGGCGATCAGGTCCTCGATGGACATGTCGCCGTCGAAGGGCACCAGGGCCGAGCGCCGGTCGTCGCCGAACTTCTCGACGATCGCCGTGAGCTCCTGGCTGATGATGCCGCGCTGCAGCTCGGGCGAGGCCAGGATGCGGTTGTACTCGTTGATCTTCGCCTGGAGCTCGTCGTGCTCCTGGACGATCTTCTGCCGCTCCAGGGCCGCCAGGCGGCGGAGCTGCATCTCCAGGATCGCGTTGGCCTGGATCTCGTCGATCTCCAGCAGGCCCATCAGGCCCTCGCGTGCCACATCCACCGTCGCACTGCGCCGGATCAGGGCGATGACCTCGTCGATCGCGTCCAAGGCCTTCAGCAGGCCGCGCAGGATGTGCGCCCGCTCCTCGGCCTTGCGCAGCCGGAAGCGGGTCCGGCGGACGATGACCTCGATCTGATGGGTCACCCAGTGCTTGATGAACTGGTCGAGGGAGAGCGTGCGCGGCACTCCGTCGACCAGCGCGAGCATGTTGGCGCCGAAGTTCGTCTGCAGGTCGGTGTGCTTGTAGAGGTTGTTCAGCACGACCTTGGCCACGGCGTCGCGCTTGAGCACGATCACCAGGCGCTGACCCGTCCGGGAGGAGGTCTCGTCACGGACGTCGGCGATGCCGCCGATCCGGCCGTCCTTCACCAAGTCGGCGATCTTCTGGGCCAGGTTGTCCGGGTTGACCTGGTACGGCAGCTCGGTGACGACGAGGCACTGCCGGCCCTGGATCTCCTCGACCTCGACCACCGCGCGCATCGTGATCGAACCGCGCCCGGTGCGGTACGCCTCCTCGATGCCCTTACGGCCCACCACCAGGGCGCCGGTCGGGAAGTCGGGGCCCTTGATGCGCTCGATGAGCGCCTCCAGCAACTCCTCGTTGGAGGCCTCGGGGTTGGCCAGGTACCACTGGGCGCCCTCGGCGACCTCGCGCAGGTTGTGCGGCGGGATGTTGGTCGCCATGCCGACCGCGATGCCGGCGGAGCCGTTGATCAGCAGGTTGGGGAAGCGCGACGGCAGCACCGTCGGCTCCTGGTTGCGGCCGTCGTAGTTGTCCTGGAAGTCGACGGTCTCCTCGTCGATGTCCCGGACCATCTCCATCGACAGCGGCGCCATCTTGCACTCGGTGTACCGCATGGCGGCGGCCGGGTCGTTGCCCGGAGAACCGAAGTTGCCGTTGCTGTCCACCAGCGGCATGCGCATCGACCACGGCTGGGCCAGGCGCACCAGCGCGTCGTAGATCGAGGAGTCGCCGTGCGGGTGGTACGTGCCCATGACGTCGCCGACGACGCGGGCGCACTTGTAGAAGCCTCGCTCCGGGCGGTAGCCGCCGTCGTACATCGCGTACAGCACGCGACGGTGGACGGGCTTGAGGCCGTCCCGGACGTCGGGCAGCGCGCGGGACACGATGACGGACATCGCGTAGTCCAGGTAGCTGCGCTGCATCTCCGTCTCGAGGCCCACGGCCTCGATCCGCGTCGCGGTGGCGGCCTCGGTGGCGGCCTCGGGGGCGCCGGGCGTGGCGGGGGTGGGGTTCTCCCCGCCGGCGGCGGGGGAGGTCTCGTCGGCCATTGCTGGTCAAAGTCCTTTCGGGCGGCGGCTGATGGGGGCCGACTCAGATGTCGAGGAAGCGGACATCCTTGGCGTTGCGCTGGATGAAGGAGCGCCGGGCCTCGACGTCCTCACCCATCAGTACCGAGAACAGGTCGTCGGCGAGGGCCGCGTCGTCCAGGGTGACCTGGCCGAGCACGCGGTGGTCGACGTCCATCGTGGTGACCCGCAGCTCCTCCGCGTTCATCTCGCCCAGGCCCTTGAAGCGCTGGATCGAGTCCTCGCGCACGCGCTTGCCGTTCTGGCGGCCCAGCTCGATCAGGGCGTCGCGCTCGGAGTCGGAGTACGCGTACTCGAAGTCGTCCCGGCCCCACTTGATCTTGTAGAGCGGAGGACGGGAGAGGTACACGTGGCCCGCCTCGACCAGCGGCCGCATGAAGCGGAAGAGGAAGGTCAGCAGCAGGGTGTTGATGTGCTGGCCGTCCACGTCGGCGTCCGCCATCAGGATGATCTTGTGATAGCGCAGCTTCGAGATGTCGAAGTCCTCGTGCACACCGGTGCCGAAGGCCGAGATCAGCGCCTGGATCTCGGTGTTCTGCAGGATCTTGTCGATCCGCGCCTTCTCCACGTTCAGGATCTTGCCGCGGATCGGGAGGATCGCCTGGTACTGCGGGTTGCGGCCGGATTTGGCGGAGCCGCCGGCGGAGTCGCCCTCGACGATGAAGATCTCGCACTTGGCGGGGTCGTTGGACTGGCAGTCGCTCAGCTTGCCCGGCAGCGACGCCGTCTCCAGCAGACCCTTGCGGCGCGTCAGGTCGCGCGCCTTGCGGGCCGCGACGCGGGCGGTGGCCGCCTGGATCGACTTGCGGATGATGTCCGCGGCCTCGTTGGGGTTGCGGTCCAGCCAGTCCGTCAGATGCTCGTGGACGACCTTCTGGACGAAGGTCTTCGCCTCGGTGTTGCCGAGCTTGGTCTTGGTCTGGCCCTCGAACTGCGGCTCGCCCAGCTTGACCGAGATGATCGCGGTCAGACCCTCGCGGATGTCCTCGCCGGTGAGGTTGTCGTCCTTCTCGCGGAGCAGCTTCTTCTCGCGCGCGTACTTGTTGACCAGCGTGGTCAGCGCGGCGCGGAAGCCCTCCTCGTGGGTGCCGCCCTCATGGGTGTGGATGGTGTTGGCGAAGCTGTAGACACCCTCGCTGTACTGGGTGTTCCACTGCATCGCGACCTCGACGGAGAGCAGCCGCTCCTTGTCCTCCGCGTCGATGTCGATCACCGACGGGTGGACCGGCTCGCCCTTGCGCGAGTTCAGGTACTTCACGAAGTCGACGATGCCGCCCTCGTAGTGGTACGTGACCGAGCGCGGCTGGCCCTCGTTCTCCACGTCCGCGTGCTCGGGACGCTCGTCGGTCAGCGAGATGGTCAGGCCCTTGTTGAGGAAGGCCATCTCCTGGAAGCGCCGCGAGAGCGTCTCGAAGGAGTACTCGAGGGTCTCGAAGATGTCCCCGTCGGCCCAGAAGGTCACCGAGGTGCCGGTCGCCGACACCTCCTCGTTCTTCTGCAGCGGGGCGGTCGGGACGCCCATCTTGTAGTCCTGGGTCCAGCGGAAGCCCTCCCGCTTGACCTCGACCGCGACCTTCGTCGACAGGGCGTTGACCACGGAGACGCCGACGCCGTGCAGACCGCCCGAGACGGCGTAGCCGCCGCCGCCGAACTTGCCGCCGGCGTGGAGGACGGTCAGCACGACCTCGACGGCGGGCTTGCCCTCCGACGGCACGATGTCCACCGGGATACCGCGGCCGTTGTCGACGACGCGCACGCCGCCGTCCGGGAGGATGGTGACGTTGATGGTGTCCGCGTGACCGGCCAGCGCCTCGTCGACGGAGTTGTCGACGACCTCGTACACCAGGTGGTGCAGGCCGCGCTCGCCCGTCGAGCCGATGTACATGCCCGGGCGCTTGCGAACCGCGTCCAGGCCCTCCAGGACGGTGATCGCGCTGGCGTCGTACGCCGGGCCGGAGGTGGGCGCGGCGGAGCCGTCAGCTGTGGACGTATTGATCTCGTTGGGGTTGCCGGAATCGGCCACGAAGCGCCCTTTCTGGCACAGCATGAGCCGGGTCCCGCACGGCGGAACCGGCTGCATCACTCGACATCTTCGACTGGTCCCGCTGGGGTCCCCCGGTGCCGGAGGCCAGGGGCGGGCGGTACTGCCATCAGTCTACCGGTAGCGCCGACATAGATGGGGCTTTGGCGGTACCTGAGTTCCCGTGTGCACGACGGAAGCACCTCCTGCCGACTCCCCACACGCGGACCGGGTCTCAAAACGGCTCACGCGGGCGCACAGGGCTTCGACCCGATTACGCACCGCACGATTCCGGCCTAACCGTACGTATCGCCCGGCCCACGGCTGCCGGGAGCGCGCAGCCGCCCATAGGAACGCGTCGGTCCGCCCGGCCCCAGAACCTTGATCAACTTCACGGTGCCATGCCCGAGGTCGGCGTTCAGCCTGGCCACCAGCGTCGGGGCGAGCAGCCGCAGCTGCGTCGCCCAGGCCGTGGAGTCGCACTGGACGGTGAGGACCCGGGCCTCCTCGTCGTACCGCTGCGGTTGGCAGTGCAGGGCCACGTCGTCCCCCACCAGTTCCGGCCAGCGGCCCATCACACCGCCCACCGCGGCCGGGGCCTCCCAGCCGCGCTCGGTGATCAGCCGGTTGATCGCGGCGCCCAGCGGCAGCGGGTCCCGTCCGTCCGCCCGAGCACCGCTGCGCAGTCCTCCGCGGCGGGCCTGCTTCTTCTGCTGCGCGGCGGCGCCCCGAGCGCGGGCCTGCTCCTTGGCCGCGCGCAGCGCGACCCTTGCCAGATCGACACCTGACACCGGCTTGTCCTGGGCGCCCGTCTCCTGCCCCCGCTGCTGCGGCGGCCGCTGATCCGTCATGCCCGCTCCACGCGGCCGTCCTCGACCTCGTACCGGGCGCCGACCAGCACGTCCGGCACGTCGTCGTCCACCGCCGCCGTCACCAGCACCTGCTCACCGGGGGCGACAAGCTCCGCGAGCCGGGCGCGGCGCCGGGCGTCGAGCTCGGCGAAGACGTCGTCCAGCACCAGCACCGGCTCGCCGCCGTCGGCGCGCAGCAGTTCGTACGAGGCCAGCCGCAGCGCCAGCGCGTAGGACCAGGACTCGCCGTGGCTCGCGTACCCCTTGGCGGGCAGCTGCCCCAGCTTGAGGGAGAGGTCGTCCCGGTGCGGGCCGACCAGGGTCACCCCGCGCTCGATCTCCTGTCGACGGGCCTCCCCCAGGGCCTCCAGCAGCAGTCCGTAGAGCTGCTCTCGGCCCGACGCCCCGGCGATCCGTTCGCCGATCGAACTGCGGTACTCCAGCACGACCGGGCCGCCGCCCGGGGCCAGCTGCTCGTACGCCTTGTCCGCCAGCGGCTGCAGCGCGTGGGTGAGGTCCAGGCGCTGGGCCAGCAGCTCCGCACCGGCCCTGGCCAGGTGCTGGTCCCAGATGTCGAGCGTGGACAGATCGGCGCCGCGGCCGCCGTGGCGGCGGGCCATCGCGGCGGACTTCAGCAGGGTGTTGCGCTGCTTGAGGACCCGCTCGTAGTCGCTGCGCACGCCCGCCAGCCGGGGCGTCCGCGCGGTGAGCAGCTCGTCGAGGAAGCGCCGGCGCTCCCCGGGGTCGCCCTTGACCAGGGCCAGGTCCTCGGGGGCGAAGAGCACCGTCCTGACGATCCCCAGCAGGTCGCGCGGGCGGACCTGCGAGGAGCGGTTGAGCCGGGCCCGGTTGGCGCGGCCGGGGTTGATCTCCAGCTCGACCAGCTGCTGCCGCTCGCCCTGCACCACGGAGGCCCGGACGATCGCCCGGTCAGCGCCCATCCGCACCAGGGGGGCGTCGCTCGCGACGCGGTGGCTGCCCAGGGTCGCCAGGTAGCCGACCGCCTCGACCAGATTGGTCTTGCCCTGGCCGTTGGGGCCGACGAAGGCGGTGACGCCCGGGTCGAGCGGGACCTCGACCCGGGCGTAGCAGCGGAAGTCGGCGAGCGACAGATGCGCGACGTGCATGGCTGCGCGCCGCCTCCTTCCCTGGTGTGACTAGTGCTTCTCTACGGCGTGGCCGCCGAACTGGTTGCGCAGCGCGGCGATCATCTTCATCTGCGGGGAGTCGTCCTGGCGGGACGCGAAGCGGGCGAAGAGGGAGGCGGTGATCGCGGGGAGCGGCACGGCGTTGTCGATGGCGGCCTCGACCGTCCAGCGGCCCTCGCCGGAGTCCTCCGCGTAGCCCCGGAGCTTGTCGAGGTGCTCGTCCTCGTCGAGGGCGTTGACGGCCAGGTCCAGCAGCCAGGAGCGGATGACCGTGCCCTCCTGCCAGGAGCGGAACACCTCGCGCACGTCGGTGACCGAGTCGACCTTCTCCAGCAGCTCCCAGCCCTCGGCGTAGGCCTGCATCATGGCGTACTCGATGCCGTTGTGGACCATCTTCGCGAAGTGGCCGGCGCCGACCTTGCCCGCGTGGACGGATCCGAAGTTCCCCACCGGCTTGAGGGCGTTGAAGATCGGCTGCACCTTCTCGACGTGCTCCGGCTCGCCGCCGTACATCAGCGCGTAGCCGTTCTCCAGGCCCCAGACGCCGCCGGAGACACCGCAGTCGACGAAGCCGATGCCCTTGTCGGCCAGCTCCCGGGCGTGCTTCTCGTCGTCCGTCCAACGGGAGTTGCCGCCGTCGACGACGACGTCGCCGGGAGAGAGCAGTTCACCGAGCTCGTCGATCGTCGACTGCGTCGCGGCCCCGGCCGGCACCATCACCCACACCACACGCGGGGCCTCGAGCTTGTCCACAAGTTCCTGCAGGCTGTGGACATCGGCGAGATCCGGGTTGCGGTCGTAGCCGATGACAGTGTGACCGGCCTGGCGGATGCGCGTGCGCATGTTCCCGCCCATCTTGCCGAGACCGATGAGACCGAGCTCCATCGTTGATCCTTCGTTCGAAGCCTGCCTGACCTACGTCGAGCCTACGTCGGCCCCCGCAGGGCGACGCGAGCGGACAGGCCTCGCGTCAGCCGGACAGCCGGACGGGCATGATCAGGTACTTGTAGGCGTCGTCGGCCTCGACGTCGACCGCGGGGCGGCCGCTGAGCAGCGCGGGCTTCGTCGACGTGGTGAACGACAACTGGGCCACCGGGGAGTCGATCGCGCTCAGACCGTCCAGCAGGAAGGTGGGGTTGAAGGCGATCGAGATGTCGTCGCCGTCCAGCTTGGCGTCCACACGCTCCACAGCCTGTGCGTCGTCGCTGGACCCCGCCTCCAGGGTCAGTACACCCTGCTCGAAGCTCAGCCGGACCGGGGTGTTGCGCTCCGCCACCAGGGCGACGCGCTTGACGGCCTCGACGAACGGGGCGGTCTCGATCACCGCGACGGAGTTGAACTCGGTCGGGAAGAGCGTCCGGTACTTCGGCAGGTCGCCCTCGAGCAGGCGGGTGGTGGTGCGGCGGCCCGCACCCTCGAAACCGATCAGGCCCTCGCCCGCGCCGGAGCCGGCCAGGGCGATGGCGACCGAGTCGCCGTTGGTCAGCGACTTGGCGGTGTCCAGCAGGGTCTTGGCGGGCACCAGGGCGACCGCGGAGATGTCCGGGGTCTCCGGCTTCCACAGGAACTCGCGGACCGCGAAGCGGTAGCGGTCGGTGGCGGCCAGGGTGACGGTGTCGCCCTCGATCTCGATCCGCACACCGGTCAGCACCGGCAGGGTGTCGTCGCGGCCGGCGGCGATGGCCACCTGGGCGGCGGCGGCCGCGAAGACCTCGCCGGGGACGGTGCCGGAGGCCGTGGGCATCGCAGGCAGTGCCGGGTACTCCTCCACAGGCAGGGTGTGGAGTGTGAAGCGCGAGCTGCCGCAGACGACGCTCACCCGCACGCCGTCGGTGGAGATCTCCACAGGCCTGTTGGGAAGGGCGCGCGAGATGTCGGCGAGCAGCCGGCCGGAGACGAGGACGGTGCCCTCCTCCTCCACGTCGGCCTCGACGGAGACCCGGGCGGAGACCTCGTAGTCGAAGCCGGACAGGCTCAGCTGGCCCTCCTCGGCCTTCAGCAGCAGGCCCGCCAGGACCGGCACCGGGGGACGGGCCGGGAGACTGCGGGCCGCCCAGGCCACTGCCTCCGCGAGTACATCGCGCTCCACCCGGATCTTCACCGGAACCGCCTCCTGCTGTTGCTGGCTGTCTGTGGCCGACTCTCTTGGCCCTGCTGGCCCTCTTGCCGGGAACAGTCTGACAGCCGCCACCGACATGCGGTGCGGGTCGGGGTCAAGTCGGCGGCCGGTGGAGCGGACGGCTCGCGGCTCGGTTGTGCACAGGTGCCACTTCGATCCGGATTCCCCGGTAACTATCCCTGGTCGTAGTAATAGGGGGTGTGGATACCGTGGATAAGTGGTTCCTGCGCAGGTCAGGCCCTGTTTTTTATCCACCGCGCCTGTGGGTGGAGCCCGTGGACAACCGGGGCCGGCTGTGGACAGCCGAAAGTTGTGCACACTCCGTGCACAGGAGATGCCCGTTTGTCCCCAGCGATGTCCCCAGGAATACCCAGGTTCTCCCCAGCCCAATCCACCACGCCGGTGTGATGCGGTTCACTCCGACCGGTGAGCGCCCGTGTTTCGTTGTCGAACAGTGGACAGGACTGTGGAGAAGTGGCCCCGTGCTGGGGACAACTCGCCCCAGCCTGTGGGCGAGCGGTGGACAACCGGTGCGGCGGTCCTGTGGGCGGATGGGACATCCACAGTCTGTGGATTCGGGTTGCCCACAAATCCACAGGCCTCCGAACAGCCCTGATGAGTATCCCGCAGCCGGACCTGTGGACACGTTCGGGACAACCCGGGCATCCCCAGGCTGTGGACGGGGGACAACCGCCCCGTCCTGTGGAGAGACGTTCCTGTCCCCAGTCAGCGGCCGGTGCGATCGAACAACGAAAAGCGCCCCGGGAGTTGGCCCGGGGCGCTGCGGAGGGACGAAAAGGGGTGCCGGAAGGCTGCCGGACGGCCCTGTGTCAGCTCTTGATGCGGTTGGTGAGCTCGGTGACCTGGTTGTAGATGGAGCGCCGTTCGGCCATCAGCGAGCGGATCTTGCGGTCCGCGTGCATGACGGTCGTGTGGTCGCGGCCGCCGAACAGAGCCCCGATCTTGGGCAGTGACAGGTCCGTGAGTTCACGGCACAGGTACATGGCGATCTGCCGGGCCGTGACGAGCACCCGGCTGCGGGAGGAGCCGGAGAGGTCCTCCACGTCCAGCCCGAAGTACGAGGCCGTCTCCGCCATGATCGCCTGTCCGCTGATCTCGGGGACGGAGTCCTCCCCGCCCGGGATCAGGTCCTTCAGCACGATCTCGGTGAGCTGCAGATCCACCGGCTGCCGGTTGAGGCTGGCGAAGGCCGTCACCCGGATCAGTGCGCCCTCCAGCTCGCGGATGTTCCGCGAGATCCGGGAGGCGATGAACTCCAGCACCTCCGGCGGGGCGTTGAGCTGCTCCTGCACCGCCTTCTTGCGGAGGATCGCGATCCGGGTCTCCAGCTCGGGCGGCTGGACGTCGGTGATCAGACCCCACTCGAAGCGGTTGCGCAGCCGGTCCTCCAGGGTCACCAGCTGCTTGGGCGGCCGGTCCGAGGAGAGCACGATCTGCTTGTTGGCGTTGTGCAGGGTGTTGAAGGTGTGGAAGAACTCCTCCTGCGTCGACTCCTTGCTCGCCAGGAACTGGATGTCGTCGACCAGCAGGATGTCCATGTCGCGGTAGCGCTTGCGGAAGGCGTCCGCCTTGCCGTCGCGGATGGAGTTGATGAACTCGTTGGTGAACTCCTCGGAGCTCACGTAGCGCACCCGCGTGCCCGGGTAGAGGCTGCGAGCGTAGTGCCCGATCGCGTGCAGCAGGTGCGTCTTGCCGAGTCCGGACTCCCCGTAGATGAACAGCGGGTTGTACGCCTTGGCCGGGGCCTCCGCGACGGCGACGGCCGCGGCGTGCGCGAAGCGGTTGGAGGCGCCGATGACGAAGGTGTCGAAGAGGTACTTGGGGTTCAGCCGGGCGGTGGGCTCGGCGGGTCCTCCCGCTCCACCGGAACCGCCGGAACCGCTCGTACCGGCGCCGCCGCTCCCCCCGCCGGTGCGCGGCGGGGGCATGGTCGGCAGTTGCGGCACCGGCTCCGGCCGCGCCGAAGGCCGGTGGGGCGAGGGGATCTCGTAGCGGGAGGCGGGCGGCTGGTACTGCTCGCGCTCCTGGTAGTCGCCGAAGCGCTGCTGTTGCCAGCGGTCCTCGGGCTCGCGGGGCGGCCAGCCGGCGGCGCCCGCACCACCGGTCGGCCCGACCGCCTGGTCGGGGTAGGCCGGACGCATGCGCGGGACGTCCCCGTAGCCGGGCGGCTGCTCCTCGTACCGGCCGGGCTCCGCGGCGTATCCGGGATGCTGCGGCTGCGGCTGCGGCTGCGGCTGCGGGTGCGGGTGCGGCTGGGGCTGGGGCTGGGGCTGGGGGGCCGCCGGCGCGGGCGCCGCCTCCGGCTCGCCGCCCGAGGCGACGGCGATGGCGATGCCCACGGGGTGACCGAACTCACGGCTGAGCACGTCGGTGATCAGCGGGAGAAGCCGTCCCTCCAGCACGCTCTTGGCGAACTCGTTGGGCGCGGACAGCACGGCCGTGCCGGCGACGAGCGCCAGCGGCTGGGTCCGCTGCAGCCAGTCCGCGTCCTTCGGCTTGAGGTCGTCGCTCTCGACGAGCAGTTTCTGCAGGACCCTCGGCCACACTGAGGCAAGATCGGCAGTTACGTCAGCCACAGTGCACGCTCTCTCGGTCGCTGGATGGTGCCGATGAGTCCCGCGAAGGTGTGGTTCTCGGGACGGACGGGAAGATTTCAGGGTTCGGCCACGGTAGTCAGCGCGGCCTGCCTGGTTCAAGTCGTTGTCCACAGGGTGTGCAAAACCACCTCCGGCCCGACGGAGCGCGCGGCCGTCGCCGAGGCTGGTTTGACCTGATGCCGCGGCCCCGCGTACCGTAGCGAGGTCGAGTTGTCGATGGCTGCTGCCGCCTGCCTACCGATGGGCGAGGATCACCAAGGTGATCGTCAAGCGGTGCACACCTGGATGTTCCGCGAGGTTCCTCGTGGGCGCACGGTGACAGCCAGGCGACGCCCCGCCAACACACGATTCATCCTGGAGCCCCCGAGTGAGCAAGCGCACCTTCCAGCCGAACAACCGTCGTCGCGCCAAGACCCACGGCTTCCGGCTGCGTATGCGTACGCGTGCCGGCCGCGCCATTCTCGCGTCCCGCCGCAGCAAGGGCCGCGCCCGCCTGTCCGCCTGATCGCACCGAAGCGCGAGGTGTAGTCGTGCTGCCCACCGAGCATCGGCTGAGGCGGCGCCAGGACTTCGCGACCGCGGTACGTCGAGGACGCCGGGCCGGACGGCCGCTCCTGGTCGTCCACCTGCGCACCGACAGTGACACCAGGGACCCGCACGCAGCGGGGGGGAGTGCCCCTCCGGCGCGTGCGGGTTTCGTCGTGAGCAAGGCCGTCGGCGGTGCGGTGACCCGGAACCTGGTCAAGCGTCGGCTTCGTCACCTGGTCCGCGAACGTCTGTCCGTGCTGCCCCCCGGTAGCCTGGTAGTCGTACGAGCGCTGCCCGGTGCGGGTGACGCAGACCATTCACAGCTGGCCCGAGACCTGGATGCCGCCCTCGGGAGGCTCCTGGGGGTAGCGCTATGAAGTACCCGTTGCTGGCCTTGATCAAGATCTACCAGTGGACCATCAGCCCGTTGCTCGGTCCGGTCTGCAAGTACTACCCCTCGTGCTCGCACTACGGGTATACGGCGATCGATCGGCACGGCGCGATCAAGGGCACTGCCCTGACCGCGTGGCGGATCCTGCGTTGCAACCCGTGGTCGCTGGGCGGTGTGGACCATGTCCCGCCGCGGAAGCGACCCCCGTGGCACGCTCGCCTGCGCGAAGCCCTCAGGGGTGACGCGCCGGGCGGGTCCGTTACTCCCGAGCCCGTCGAGACGCCTCATGCCCAAGGAGCCTGACCGTGGGGATCTTGAACCCCCTCTACGATGCCGTTTCGTGGATCATTGTCCAGTTCCACTCGCTGTACAGCCTTGTCTTTGACAAGGACGGCGGCCTGGCCTGGGGCCTGTCGATCGTCTCCCTGGTGGTCCTGATCCGGATCTGCCTGATCCCGCTCTTCGTGAAGCAGATCAAGTCGACCCGGAACATGCAGGCGCTCCAGCCCAAGATGAAGGCGATCCAGGAGCGCTACAAGAACGACCGGCAGCGCCAGTCCGAAGAGATGATGAAGCTGTACAAGGAGACGGGCACCAACCCGCTCTCCTCGTGCCTTCCGATCCTGGCGCAGTCCCCCTTCTTCTTCTCGCTGTACCACGTGCTGAGCTACATCGCGCAGGGCAAGCAGGTCGGCGTGATGGGGCAGGACCTGGTCAACAGCGCGCAGAAGGCCCACATCTTCGGTGCCCCGCTCGCCGCGAAGTTCACCGACAGCGCCGCGAAGCTCACCGAGCTCGGTGCCTCCGTCACCGACGTCCGCGTGGTCACCGTCATCATGATCGTCCTGATGTCGGCCTCGCAGTTCTACACGCAGCGCCAGCTGATGACGAAGAACGTCGACATGACGGTGAAGACGCCCTTCATGCAGCAGCAGAAGATGCTGATGTACGTCTTCCCGATCATGTTCGCCGTCTTCGGCATCAACTTCCCCGTCGGTGTCCTCGTCTACTGGCTGACCACCAACGTGTGGACCATGGGTCAGCAGATGTTCGTGATCCGCCGGAACCCGACTCCCGGCAGCCTTGCCTTCAAGCAGCGCCAGGAGCGCCTGAAGGCCAAGGGCAAGCTGAAGGACGAGCCCGCCGCCGGCAAGGAGCCGCAGGACATGGCGCCGGTGAAGCGCACCCAGCCCAAGCGCCAGTCCAAGTCGCAGCGCCAGACGGGCGGTCCGGCGGCGACGTCGGCCGGCGCCGGCGCCACCAGGACGAAGCCGGGCAGCACGGCGGCCGCGGGAACGAAGGCCAAGCCGAGCAGTACGGCGGCCGCGGGAACGAAGGCCAAGCCGAGCAGCGGCGCGGACAAGCCGAACCTGTCGAAGAAGAAGTAGTAGAGGAGTCCTGCCGTGACGGACGGCAACACCACCGACGCGCTCACCCGCCTCGAGCAGGAGGGCGAGATCGCGGCCGACTACCTCGAGGGGCTGCTGGACATCGCCGACCTCGACGGTGACATCGACATGGACGTCGAGGGCGACCGTGCTTCGGTCTCCATCGTGGGCGACTCGTCCAGCCGTGACCTGAGCAAGCTCGTCGGCCGGGACGGCGAGGTGCTGGAGGCGCTCCAGGAGCTGACCCGGCTCGCGGTCCACCGGGAGACCGGCGACCGCAGCCGGCTGATGCTGGACATCGCCGGCTTCCGGGCCCGCAAGCGGGCCGAGCTGACCGAACTGGGCGAGAAGGCCGCCGAGGAGGTCAGGGGCACCGGCCAGCCGGTCAAGCTGAAGCCGATGACGCCCTTCGAGCGCAAGGTCGTGCACGACGCCGTGGCCGCAGCGGGTCTGCGCAGCGAGTCCGAGGGCGAGGAACCCGAGCGCCGGGTGGTCGTCCTTCCGGCTTCCTGACCTCCCGGTCGCAGCGGTACTCACTCGGCCCCGTCTGTTCGCAGGCGGGGCCGACCCTTGTCAGCCTGGTGAAGGCCCGTAACAACGGAAGGATGGTTCTCTCGTGACGGAGGCAGCGGCGGAGCTTCCCCCGGCGCCGGAAGCGGCACGTGAGGTGTTCGGAGAGCGCTTCGCGGACGCGGTGCGGTACGCGGAACTGCTGGCCGACGCGGGTGTACGCCGAGGGCTGATCGGTCCGCGGGAGGTGCCCCGGCTGTGGGAGCGCCATCTGCTGAACTGCGCCGTGCTCGCCGAGGTGATCCCCCAGGGCGTCTCGGTGTGCGATGTGGGCTCGGGCGCGGGGCTCCCGGGCATCCCGTTGGCGTTGACCCGGCCGGACCTCGAGATCACCTTGCTGGAACCTCTGCTGCGCAGGACCACGTTCCTCGAGGAGGCCGTGCGGTTGCTGGGGCTGTCCAACGTCTCAGTGGTGCGTGGCCGGGCCGAGGAGATGGTCGGCAAGGTGCCGCCGGTGGACGTGGTGACCGCGCGAGCCGTGGCCCCGCTGGACCGCCTCGCCGGCTGGGGGCTTCCCCTGCTGCGCCCGCACGGTGAGATGGCCGTCCTCAAGGGCGACACCGCCGAGGAGGAGATCAAGGCTGCGCGTGCCGCTCTGAGCCGCCTCGGTGCCGTGGAGACCTCCGTGGTCCAGGTCGGCGAGGGGATTGTGGATCCGCTCTCGACCGTGGTCCGGGTACTCGCGGGGGAGAGCCCCGGCGGCGTGCGTGCGGCCACCCGGAGGGCCAAGGCGGCCCGTGCGAGTCGCCGGCGCCAGCACTGACCATGCCGAGGCCGTGTGCTCCATACCAACGGCCATGCACCCATGACCCGGAGTGTCGGATAGGAAACGGTCGCGGCGCTGCGCATCGTGTTTCACGTGAAACGGCGCTCTCTGCTCCCAGGAATCCTCGGTCGCGCCCGTGCCGCGGCCGAATCGCTCTCTCATCGGGCCGACGAGATGACCCCATCCATGACTCAACCGGTGGATTCATCCACAGAAGAACGGCCCTCACTGGTTCGCGACCCCGAAAGCATGGCAGGCTCTGTCCATTGCGAGCTTGTAGTCGAGGAGAGTGAATCCTTGCGGTCCGACGCCAACATCGCGGGACCGATGGCCGATCCGGTCCCCGGTCCCCGTACCGAGCCGTTCGGGAATGATGTTTCACGTGAAACACCACCCCCGATGGACGACACCCCTATCGGCCGTGCTGCCCAACTGGCCGTGCAGGCACTGGGGCGGGCCGGTGAAGGACTCCCCCGGCCACCTCAGACCCGTGTGATCGTGGTCGCCAACCAGAAGGGCGGGGTGGGCAAGACCACCACCACGGTCAACATGGCCGCCTCCCTGGCGCTGCACGGGGCCCGGGTGCTGGTGGTCGACCTCGACCCTCAGGGCAACGCCTCCACGGCCCTCGGTATCGACCACCACGCCGAGGTCCCCTCCATCTACGACGTGCTGGTGGAGAGCAAGCCGCTCTCCGACGTCGTCCAGCCGGTGCCGGATGTGGAGGGCCTCTTCTGTGCTCCGGCCACCATCGACCTGGCCGGCGCCGAGATCGAGCTGGTCTCGCTGGTGGCCCGGGAGAGCCGGCTGCAGCGGGCCATCGAGTCCTATGAGCAGCCACTGGACTACATCCTCATCGACTGCCCGCCCTCGCTCGGTCTGCTGACCGTCAACGCCCTGGTGGCCGGTGCCGAGGTCCTCATCCCCATCCAGTGCGAGTACTACGCCCTGGAGGGCCTGGGTCAGTTGCTTCGCAACGTGGAGCTGGTGCGGGGTCATCTGAATCCCAAGCTCCATGTCTCCACCATCCTGCTGACCATGTACGACGGCCGGACCCGGCTCGCCTCACAGGTCGCCGAGGAAGTCCGCACCCACTTCGGCAAGGAGGTGCTGCGCACGAGCATCCCGCGCTCGGTCCGCATCTCCGAGGCCCCCAGCTACGGCCAGACCGTACTGACCTACGATCCGGGTTCGAGCGGAGCGCTGTCCTATCTCGAGGCAGCACGTGAGATGGCCCTGCGCGGCCTGGGACGCGCCCAAGAGTTCACCGAGCAGAACACGTCGGAGGGGATCCAGTGAGTGAGCGACGCAGAGGACTCGGCCGTGGTCTCGGCGCGCTGATTCCCGCCGCACCGAACGGTGCGGACGCGGCAGCCGCGACCGCGGTGGCGACGGCGGCGACCGCCGCGCCTGTCCTGGCGCCGGAACGGGGGGTGGCCGCCGCCAAGGTGACGGCCCTCGCGGAGCAGGGACGCGAGGGGACCGCCGCGATCCCGGTTTCACGTGAAACACCGGAAGCCATCGGGGCCCAGGAACCCGCCCTGGTCTCCGGGGCGTACTTCGCGGAGCTGCCGCTGGACGCGATCGTTCCCAACCCCCGCCAGCCGCGTGACGTCTTCGACGAGGACGCCCTGGCCGAACTGATCACCTCCATCAAGGAGGTCGGTCTTCTGCAGCCGGTCGTCGTCCGCCAGGTCGCCTCGGAGCGCTATGAGCTCATCATGGGCGAGCGGCGCTGGCGGGCGAGCCGGGAGGCAGGCCTGACGGCCATCCCCGCGATCGTCCGGGCCACCGAGGACGAGAAGCTCCTGCTGGACGCGCTGCTGGAGAACCTCCACCGTGCCCAGTTGAACCCGCTGGAAGAGGCGGCCGCCTACGACCAGCTCCTCAAGGATTTCGACTGCACCCACGAGCAGCTGGCCGACCGGATCGGCCGCTCCCGCTCCCAGGTCTCCAACACCCTGCGCCTGCTGAAGCTTTCCGCGCCCGTACAGCGGCGTGTGGCGGCCGGTGTGCTCTCCGCCGGGCACGCCCGGTCCCTGCTCGCCCTGGAGGATGTGGAGGACCAGGACCGGCTCGCCAGCCGGATCGTGGCCGAAGGGCTCTCGGTGCGCGCGGTCGAGGAGATCGTGCATGTGATGAACTCCGAGTCCCAGCCGGTGCGGAAGGCGTCCGCACCCCGGGCCGGCAAGCGGACGTCCCCGGCCCTGACCGACCTCGCGCTGCGGCTCTCGGACCGCTTCGAGACCCGGGTGAAGGTGGATCTGGGGCAGAAGCGCGGGAAGATCGTCGTGGAGTTCGCCTCGATAGAGGATCTGGAGCGCATCCTGGGCTCGATGGCGCCGGGTGAGGGGCAGGTCCTCCAGCGCTCCCTCACGGAGGGGACCGACGACGAGGAGGAGTGAGCCCAGGCTCCCTCACCGCCCGGTGAGGGACCGCGTGGTTCGGCGGGTCGCATCCCTTGCGGGGTGTGACCCGCTTTTTTTGCTGGGCCGTTGGAGTTGCTCCGGTGTCGGACTTGTCCGCTCGCGGATACGATGCGTACGGGATGGAGCACTACCTCCGGGGAGGCGCTCATGCGATCGGTGCGGCGCGGTGGAGTGAAGCACGATGGGCAGACGGCCGCCTTCCTCGTAGCGGGGCTCGGACTGGGCGCGGTGGGTGGCTTCGTCGGCAGTTGGGTCCACGACAGAAACGAGGGTCAGACCTCATGGGGCGTCGGCTCGTTCCGCTCACGCTGGACAACCTCCCGGATCTCCCCAACCGCTGCCGCGCGTGCGTCTTCTGGGAGCTCGACCCGGTGAGCGGGGAGGCCGCCGTCCAGGCCGGCAAGCCGGAGTTGGAGAAGGAGGCATGGATCTCCGCGGTCCTGCTGGAATGGGGATCCTGCGGCCGGGTCGTCTATGTGGATGAGGTCCCCGCGGGCTTCGTGCTCTACGCCCCGCCTGCCTATGTGCCCCGCTCGACGGCTTTCCCCACGAGCCCCGTCTCCCCCGACGCCGTCCAGCTGATGACCGCCCGGATCCTCCCCGGCTTCCAGGGCCAGGGACTGGGCCGGGTACTGGTGCAGACAGTGGCCAAGGACCTGGTGCGGCGTGGGTTCCGGGCGATCGAGGCCTTCGGCGACGCGCGGTGGGAGGAGCCCGCCTGCGTCCTTCCTGCCGAACACCTGCTGGCCGTCGGTTTCAAGACCGTGCGGCCGCACCCGCGGTTTCCTCGGCTGAGGCTGGAACTGCGGTCGACGATCTCCTGGAAGGAGGACGTCGAGATGGCGATCGACCGACTGCTCGGCGCCGTCCAGAAGGAACCGGCGCTGAGGCCCCTGTGAACGCATGAAGGGCCCGCCCCGACCGGGGCGGGCCCTTCGTCCGTCGAGCGGTGCTCAGCCGATGAAGTCGGCCAGGTCGCGCACGAGGGCGGCCTTGGGCTTGGCACCGACGATGGTCTTCACGACCTCACCGCCCTTGTAGACGTTGAGCATCGGGATCGACATGACGCCGTACTTGGCGGCGGTGACCGGGTTCTCGTCGATGTTCAGCTTGACGATGGTGATCTGGTCGCCGTGCTCCGCGGCGATCGCCTCGAGAGAGGGGGCGATCTGCCGGCACGGACCGCACCACTCGGCCCAGAAGTCGACGAGAACGGGCTTGTCGCTGGCGAGGACCTCCTCGTCGAAGGTCGTATCGGTCACGATCTTGGTGTTGCCGGCCACGGCTGTCTCCTCGGAATATAGGACGGATACTCGGTTGTGCGGGCCGCGGTCTCAGACGACCGCGGCGGCGCTCTGCTCGGGCTCGCGGGTGTGCTCGCTGTCCATGTCGCTCAGCGCGGCGAGGTAGCGCTCGGCGTCCAGGGCAGCAGAGCAACCGGTGCCCGCGGCGGTGATCGCCTGGCGGTAGGTGTGGTCCACGACGTCACCCGCGGCGAAGACACCGGGGATCTTCGTACGGGTGCTGGGCGACTCGACCTTCAGGTAGCCCTCCTCGTCCAGGTCGAGGACGCCCTTGAACAGCTCGGTCCGGGGGTCGTGGCCGATCGCGATGAACAGTCCGGTGACCGGCAGCTCGGAGGTGTCGCCGGTCTTGGTGTTCCGCAGGATCAGACCCGAGAGCTTTCCGTCGCCGTTGATCTCCGCGACCTCGCTGTCCCAGACGAACGAGATCTTCGGGTCGGCGAAGGCCCGCTCCTGCATGGCCTTGGAGGCGCGCAGGGTGTCGCGGCGGTGGACCACCTTCACGCTCTTGGCGAAGCGCGAGAGGAAGGTCGCCTCCTCCAGAGCGGTGTCACCACCGCCGATGACGGCGATGTCGTGGTCCTTGAAGAAGAAGCCGTCGCAGGTGGCGCACCACGAGACGCCGCGGCCGGAGAGCTGGTCCTCGTTGGGGAGGCCGAGCTTGCGGTGCTGGGAACCCGTGGCGATGATGACGGCCTTCGCCCGGTGGACGGTTCCCGCGGAGTCGGTGACGGTCTTGATGTCACCCTCGAGGCTGACCTCGACGATGTCGTCCGGGATGAGCTCGGCACCGAAGCGCTCGGCCTGGGCCCGCATGTTCTCCATGAGATCGGGGCCCATGATGCCGTCCCGGAAACCGGGGAAGTTCTCCACCTCGGTCGTGTTCATGAGGGCACCGCCGGCCGTGACCGCACCTTCGAAGACCAGGGGCTTGAGGGAGGCGCGGGCGGTGTAGAGCGCGGCTGTGTATCCCGCCGGCCCGGAACCGATGATGATCACGTTTCGGACGTCGCTCACGGGTGTCTTCCTCGTCTCTGTGTGCCGACTCGCCGGGTGCCTCGGCGGCGGGACCATTGTCATCCCGCCTAACGGATCCTACGGGCCGGGCATTCCCGCCGACGCGGCCTAGCGAGGGTATGTCTCCTCGCGCAGCAGGGTGCCCGTGGCGTAGGGCCGGACACCGGTGCACGAGGCGTCCACGACGTAGGCGTCGACCAGCGCGGAGTCGCCCGTGTGCGGCAACACGACCAGATAGGAGTCCAGGCCCTCGTACCTGCCCCGGTGTACAGCGATCGGGGGCTCCCGGCGATCGACGGCCCTCAGGACACAGGAGGGCACGGCGCTGTCCATGTCGGCCATCGGGGACTGGGCCGAGGGCTTGCTCTCCGATCGCCGGGCCATGGCGGCTGTCAGCAGTTCGTGTACCTGCATGCCGAGCGTGTCGGTGTCAGTCCTGGGAACCTTCTCCGAGGCCGCCGACGACTGGGTGGTGTCGGCGCTGTCGCCGGTGGTCCAGCCGGACTGGGCGAGGAAGCTTCCCAGGCCGATCACGGCGGCGAGGGAGGCGGTGACAAGAAGCCCCTTTCCCCAGCGCCGGCGGGAGAGGACGGTGGGGCGGCCGGGCCCGCTGGAGGCCGCCCCACGGCCGGAGGGCCGTGCGGTCGCCGTCGGCGCTGTTTCACGTGAAACAGGAAGGCGTGAAACAGGAAGCGGTTCGGTGGTCCGTGTTTCACGTGAAACATCGGCACCGCTGGAGGCGAGCAGCGCCTCGGCGGCGAGCGCGGCGTCGATCCGGCCGGCGATGTCGGCAGGCATCCGGGAAGGGCCCGGGAGTGTGCCCAGCAGCCCGCGGATCTCGTCCAGCGAGGCGTGGACGTCCGCGCAGAGCGAGCAGGCCGCGATGTGACCGCGGACGCCGGCCGAGCGCTCGGGCGGAAGGATGCCCTCGGCGAGTGCAGAGAGCTCGGCGACCTCAGGGTGCCCGTCCGTACCCGTGGTCGGCGTCATGGGTGTCCACCTCCGCCCGGTGTGAAGTCGTGGCCCGGCCGGGCCTCCGTCTCTGGGACGGAGGCGTTCTCCGTCCGGTTCCTTCCCCCTGCGCGATCACCACTACCCCCCGGCGCGTCGCGCAGATGGGAGAGGAGTGGCAGCAGTCGCGCTCTGCCCCGGGCGCATCTGCTCTTGACCGTCCCCGTCGGCACATCGAGAACCGCGGCGGCCTCGGCGATGGGATAGCCCTGCATGTCGACCAGGACCAGAGCGGCCCGCTGCTCCACGGGAAGCATCGCGAGCGCCCGTAGCAGTTCCCGGTGGAGCTCGCTCCGCTCAGCGGGGGCCGCCGCGGACTCATGGGGTTCGAGCAGGTCCTCGAACTGCCTCTCGTCCAGCACCGCGGCGGTACGGCGTGACGCCGCCTTGCGCGCCCGGTCCAGGCACGCGTTCACGGTGATGCGGTGCAGCCAGGTGGTGACGGCCGACTGTCCGCGGAAGGTGTGGGCGGAGCGGAAGGCCGAGACCAGGGCGTCCTGTACGGCGTCCGCGGCCTCCTCGCGGTCCCCCAGGGTCCGCAGGGCGACCGCCCAGAGCCGGTCGCGGTGCCGGCGGACGAGTTCCCCGAAGGCGTGCGGGTCCCCGGCGACATGACGGGCGAGGAGGTCGCCGTCGCTGACCTCCCCGCCCGCACCTGGCGTGGCCACCATCCCCCTCCCCGTGGGGCTACTGCCCCTCGAACCTCACATTGGTGATGGCTTGCTTGTAGCCGGCCCTCGAGTACCCGTCGGCCTGTGAATAGGGAAGGGCGGTCAGCCAGACCACGACATACCGCGTCTCCACGGGAGTCTTCAGCGAGAGCTTCGCCGCCTTGCCGTCGGTCGTGAGGGTGGCCAGCTTCTTCAGACGGCTCGGCTCGGCCGTGGTGTTCAGCGCATCGGCGGCGTAGAGCGTGACCGTCGTGTGGTTGCCGCCGTAGTAAAGGTCTATCGACGCCTGCGCGAGCTTCTTCGCCGCTCCGAGGTCGTAGGCGATGCCGACGCCCTTCTTCACGGAGGGGGCGAAATCGGGGCCGTCGGTGAAGCTGTTCGTGCGCCAGTACGTGGACGTCTTGTCGTCGTAGGTGGCGCCGACGTCCTCGGGGTGCTGGGCCCCGCCGTACGGCGCGTACTCGACCGCGCCCTGGACGGGCAGCGGCGTGAGGGTCATCTGGTTCGCGCCCCCGTTGTCGCTGCCGCCGTCGCCGCCCGTGGTGTGGGTGGTCGAGGTGCCTTGCGACTTCGCCTGGTTCTCGTGGTCCATCAGCGTTTCCGCGAGCTGCCAGCTGCCGAGGCCGAGAGCGACGAGGAGCAGGGCCGAGACGGACCACTTGAGGGCCTTGCCGGTGCGGCCGGGCAGAGCCGGCGGCGGAGTGGCGGGGAGGGCCGACGCGGCGCCGGCCGACGCGGGCCCCGGCTGGTTCTGACGGTAGGAGCCCTGCTGGTAGGTGGTGTGGGAGTAGGGCGTGATCGACGGCTCGGGCGGCCGGATCTTGGGCAGGGCGGTGACGGCCCTCGCCAGCTCCTCGGGGGTGGCGCAGGGCTCCGGCTCGCGGGAGGCTGTTGCTCCGTCGTTGACCAGGGCGCGCATGGCGAGCTCCGCCAGCCCGCGGTGGACGCCCGCGCGCACCTGGTCCGGCGAGACGAGGCCGACGTCCTTGGGGAGACCGGTGAGGCCGTGCTCGTCTCTCGGGTACGGCCAGCGCTGGGTGAGCGAGGCGTACAGCAGGGCCCCGATGGCCTCGGTGTCCTCGCGCTGCGGGCGCTCGGAGGAGATGCCGCGCAGCGCGGCGGCGACCGCCAGACCGCGGATGCGGTACTGACCCGCCTCGGTGCGCAGGACGGCGTCCGGTCCGAGGCTCAGATGGGCCAGGCCCTCGCGGTGCGCCGCGGCCATGGCCTGGGAGATCTGGGTGACCATCTGGTATGCCTCGTGCGGCTCCAGCGGGTCGGCGGTGATCAGGGTGGTGAGTTCCGTCGCGTCCGGGAGCCACTCGTGGATCACATAGACGAGGTCGTCCTCCTCGACCGCGTCGAGGACCTGCACGAAGCGGGGATCGCCGAGGAGGGCCGCCGAGCGGGCCGCCGCCAGCACGGAACGGGCCCGGCCGTTGGCGGCGGGCAGGATGTGGATGCCCACCGCCCGGCGCAGCTTCTCGTCGACGGCCCTCCAGCTGCTGAAGCCGTCGGCACGGGTGAGGCACTCCTCGAGGCGGTAGCGCCCGGCGAGCTTGTGGCCGCTGTGGAGCTCGGGCGGCTCGGACTTGGTCGGTGCTGTCTCCTCGGGGATGGTCTGCTGTGGCGTGTCCTGCTCTTCGCTCGGGTCCGTCGCCTCGTCGGCCGTGGCACTGTCCGCATCGGCGGCGAGCTGCTTGTCGCCACCCTCGTTGGCCACTCCGACGGCAGCCGTGCTCCGTTCCGCCACCGTCGTTCCTGCCTCCCCATCCGTTGCAAGATCTGACAACACAGCCGAGCACAATTGTGCCAACAGTCCACCGCTATGCACGACCAACGAGGGCCCACGAAGGTTGCGCGGTGGGCGCTGTCAGCGGCCCAGCCGGCCCCTCACCATGCCGACCATGGCCGTCAGCTCCTCGACGCGCATGCGCTTGGCGGCGATGAAGAAGATCCCGCCCAGCACAGTGGCGCCGAGCACCAGCGACAGCAACGATGCGGCAGCGCCGTGACCCAGCGAGTGCGAGACACCGTAGACGACGGCGCCGGCGCCCGCCGCGGCGGGGATGCACGCCCCGAAGAGCCTGGCGTAGGTGCGGACCACGCGCTTGCCGTCGAGGTCGCCGCCGAGGCGCGTGCGCAGTCGTTTGACGGCTACCCCGACGCCGATGGCGTAGGCCAGGCCGTACCCGGCCGCCATGCCGACCACGGCCCAGCGGGCGGGCAGCACGAAGTAGCAGACGGCGGCGGCGACGGCGTTGCAGGCGGCGACGATCACCGTGTTGTAGAAGGGGGTGCGGGTGTCCTCGTAGGCGTAGAAGCCGCGCAGGACGATGTACTGCACCGAGAACGGGATCAGTCCGAGGCCGAAGGCCATCAGGATGTAGCCGATGTTCAGCGCGCCCGAACCGGAGCTGCTGTAGAGCAGGGTGGCCATGGGGAGGCCGAGGGCGAGGAAGGCGAACGCGGCGGGCACGATGGCCACACCCGAGGTCCGCAGGCCGTAGGAGAGGTCGTCACGGACGGCGGCGGCGTCCCCGTCGGCCGCGGCGCGGGAGATCCGCGGCAGCACGGCGGTCATCACGGAGACGGTGATGATGGCCTGCGGCATCTGCCACAGGAGCAGGGCGTAGTTGAAGCCGGTGATGCCGGCGCCCTCGTGGTGGGCCTTCTCGGCCGCCGCACCCGCCGCCGTGGCGAACTGGGTGAGGACGATCATGCCGACCTGGTTGGCGAGGACGAAGAAGAACGTCCACTTGGCCAGCTTCGCCGCGTGGCCGAGCCCGTGGCCGCGCCAGTCGAAGCGCGGGCGGATCCGGAAGCCCGCGTCGCGCAGGTAAGGGAGCATGGCCAGGGCCTGCACCGTCAGGCCCAGCAGGGTGCCCAGGCCCAGCAGCCGGACGCCGTCGGGCGTGATGGTCCCGGAGGAGACATGGGTGTCGGTGAAGGAGCCGAAGGCCCAGATGAAGGCGCCGAAGGTGGCGATGATGACGATGTTGTTGAGCACCGGGGTCCACATCATCGCGCCGAAGCGGCCGCGGGCGTTGAGGATCTGCCCGAGCACGACGTGCACACCCATGAAGAACATGGTGGGGATGCAGTAGCGGGCGAAGGCGACCGCGACCTCGAATCTGACCGGGTCGGAGGCCATGCTCGGTGACATCACCCGGATGAAGACCGGTGCGGCGACCACACAGACGGCGGTGACGGCCGCCAGGCCGACGACGACCAGGGTGAGCAGGCGGTTGGCGTACGCCTCGCCCCCGTCCTCGTCGTTCTTCATGGCACGGACGAGCTGCGGGATGAAGACCGCGTTGAGGGCGCCGCCGCCGACCAGGATGTAGATCATCGTGGGCAGGGTGTTGGCGACCTGGTAGCCGTCGTTCAGCGTGCCGACGCCGATCGCGGCGGCCATGACCAGAGTGCGCAGGAAGCCGGTGACCCGGGACACGAGGGTGCCGGCCGCCATGAGGGCGCTGGACTTGAGGATGCCGCCGGCCCGCCCGCCGGACTTCCCGGCCACGGGCACCGCCGGGGGCTCGGGCTCCGCGGTGACCGTCTGCGCCGGTTCGTCGCGGAAGAGGTGGGCGTACTCGTCCGGCCGCGCCGGCGTCCCGTCATCGTTCGGCGCGTGGGAGACCAGCTCGTCGACGCCGACGTACCGGGTGCCGGCGTCGTCGGCGTACGGCATGCGGTACGGCTCCTGGTGGGCGTACGGCGGACCGTAGGCATGCGGCTGGGCCGGCGGCTGCGGCGGGTGCGCGGTGCGGTCGTAGAGCGCCTCGCCCACCGGGTCCTGCATGGTCGGATCCTGCCGCTGGTACGGATCGCGGGCGTAGGTGTCCTGCAGGTACGGGTCGGGCGCGGCAGCCTGCTGCCCGGGCTGGCCGGGGAACCGCTCCCCGGCGTCCCGTTCGCGCTCGCCGTCGTACGGTGCGTTCATCTCTGCCCCACCTCATCGGCCACTGGCTCGCTGGCTATCGGTCCACCTTCTCACCCGTCCCGGACGGGTCCGTACTTTCGGGGGAGGTGTCCGGCGCCAGGTCACCCGCCTGCTCGTCCCGGACCTCGTCCTGGTCACCCATGGTGCCCTCGGCGGCGTCGTCCCCGTCCGCGCCGTCGTCCCCGTCGCCGGAGGGTTCCGCACCGTCCTCGGACGGCTCGGCGTCGCCGTCCTCCTCCACGGCGGCCGCGCGGCGCTTGCGCTGGTGGTACATGCGGACGCCCGCCAGCACGAGCAGGAGGAGCCCGGCGGCGATCACCAGCATGACGGTGGACGTGATGGAGGTGACATCCACCTGGAAGGTGATGGGCATGCCGTAGGCGGCGCCGTCCGGCGTGTAGAGCTGGGCCGTGATCGTGTTCAGGCCGTTGCGGGCCGCGGTGCCCTCGAACTTCAGGGAGCGGGTGTGGCCGCCCTCCACGGTCACGGGCTGCGGGAGTCCCGGGTTGAGGCTGTTGCCCTGGCTGGAGATGAGGCGCAGCTCGAGGCCCTGCACGGTCTGGCCGAGCTCGTTCTTCACGGTGACCGGGATGGTGCCGCTGCGGCCGGAGAGGGTGAGCGTCCCGGTCTTGGGGAGCAGGTAGACCAGGCTCATCAGGTCGGAGAGGTAGTCGGAGATGGCCATACGGAAGACGGCCGAGCCCCGCGGGGAGCCGCGCCACTGCGTGGACATCGAGCGCATCAGCGCGTTGCCGAAGGGGATGCGCACGCGGTCCGGCTGGCTCAGCAGGGCCATGAAGTCGTCGAGCCGCTCCTGGGTCGACTGGAGCTGGCGGAAGTCCGCGGTGCTCAGCTCCTGCTTGCGCAGGTGCTTGGGGTAGGAGGCGGCGCGGGGCACGGTGCGGTTGGCCTTGGGATCGGGAGTGGCCTTCGCCGCCGCGGCGAAGTCCGCGGTCTCGGCCCAGCCGCTGCCGGTGACCTCCGTGATCGCCTGGGCCATGGCCTGGGCCTGTGACGTCTTGGGCAGGCGCTGCGGGGCGACGACGATGCTGCGCTGCCGGTCGGGCCTCTCCATCGTGATCATCAGGGTCTGCGCCAGATACTTCTGGACCGCGAGGGCCGCGGACCCGGCGCGTGTCATGTCGCCCTGGAAGGCCTTGGAGAGCCCGGCATCGGCGACGACCGCCGTGGTGCCCCCGCCGATGGGCCGCGCGGCGGTGGGGGTGTAGAGGAGGCCGCGGGACTCGCCGAGGCTGTCGCTGCGGGCGATGACCTTGTCGGCTCCCGCCGAGGTCGCCACGTCCACGATGGAGCGGTCGACGGCGCCCTCCACGGGCCAGGAGGCATCCGTGTCGGGGGTCACGCCGAGGATGGGTTCGACCGTGGCGGTGGCGAGTTCCGTGGCGGTCTTGAGGTGGTTCAGGGTGCCGGGGACGTTCTTCCCGTGGTGCGCGATGGAGGCGATGTCCGGGTCGGCGAAGGGCAGCGCGACGACCTCCTTGCCGACCACGGCCTCCTTGAGGCTGTTCAGCCAGCGCTTGGCGTTCTCGGTGCCGGTGCCGGCCGTGGTGTGTTCGAGATCACGGCCGGGTCCCGCGACCTGGTAGCGGCGCGTCATCGCGTCGACGGTGGCGAGCAGGTCCGGGTCGATGACCCAGGTGACGGGCAGATCGCGGCCGAGGGCCACCATCTGCTGCAGTCGGCCACCGGGCGCCAGGTCCGCGGCGAGGTCGTCGTCGAGGAAGATGGGGCTCTGCTGGTCGTCGCTCTCGCTGTGCACGGTGAGGTGCGGGCGGTCGATCAGCGGCCACAGGAAGGTGAAGCGGGTCGGCTTGGCGTCCTTGTCCGGATACCAGGGCAGGAAGGTCCGCTTGATGCCGAGGTACTCGTCGTAGCCGCGGTTCATGGTCTGGCCGGTCAGGGAGACGCCGAGCTGGTAGACGCCGTCCCGGCCCAGGTGGAGGTCCTTGACCGGCACCTTCAGGGTGAAACTTCGGCTGATGCCGGCCGGCAGGTCGTCGACCGGCACCGTGTGCCCGGAGATCTCGGCGCCGTCGGCCAGGGTGTGGGGCGCGGCGGCCGACACGCCGCTCACGGCGCTGCGGTGGTCCAGCGGGCCCTCGGGGGCGATCTCGACGCCGACGTGGGCCCCGCTGACGGTGTGCTTGCTGGTGTTGGTGACGGTACCGGTCACCGTGAGGGTGTCGCCCTTGTCCGGGGCGGCGGGGGACAGCGAGTGCACCGACACGTCCACGGTCCGGCCGTCGGAGGTGGCCGCGTAGGCCGCGGGAGCCGTTCGGGCCTGGGCCAGTCCGGCGAACAAGGCGGCGCCCATGAGCAGCGCCGTGGCTCGGCGCAGCCTCGAACGGGCCGGAGTTCCTCCGGGGTGCTGTGCCGCCTCGCCCACGCGCTGGCCGTCCCTCGTCGTCATCGGATCTGCGTCCTGGAATGGTAACGATGCTCGATGACCCAAAGTGCGGCGAGTGGGCCACAAGATCGATACAGTCCGGGGTGCGGAGGCGTCGACGTGATCGTGAGGGCCGGTAAACCGGTCCGCCGCGGGGCGCATGGGCACGTACCCTTTTCTGTTGTGCCGAATGCCAACAACGCCCACCAGACCCTGAAGACCGCGCCCGTGATCGCGCCGGTGGCCGAGGAGCTCGGTCGCCGCTTCAAGGACGCCGGATTCCGGCTTGCCCTCGTCGGCGGCTCGGTCCGCGACACCCTGCTCGGCAGGCTCGGCAACGACCTCGACTTCACCACCGACGCCCGTCCCGACCAGGTCCTGAAGATCATTCGCGGGTGGGCGGATGCCGTCTGGGAGGTGGGCATCGCCTTCGGGACGGTCGGATGCCGCAGGGACGGCTACCAGATCGAGGTGACCACCTACCGCTCCGAGGCCTACGACCGGACCTCGCGCAAGCCGGAGGTCTCCTACGGGGAGACGATCGAGGAGGACCTGGTCCGCCGGGACTTCACCGTCAACGCGATGGCCGTCGCGCTGCCGGAGGTGGAGTTCGTCGACCCCTACAGCGGGCTCGGTGACCTCGCCCAGCGGATCCTGCGCACCCCCGGCACCCCCGAGGAGTCCTTTTCCGACGATCCGCTGCGCATGATGCGTGCCGCGCGCTTCGCCGCCCAGCTGGACTTCGAGGTGGCTCCCGAGGTCGTGACGGCGATGACGGAGATGGCCGACCGCATCGAGATCGTCTCCGCGGAGCGTGTCCGGGACGAGCTCAACAAGCTGATCCTCTCCGACCACCCCCGCAAGGGCCTGCAGTTGCTCGTGGAGACCGGCCTGGCCGCACGGGTGCTGCCGGAACTGCCGGCGCTGCGCCTGGAGCGTGACGAGCACCACCGCCACAAGGACGTCTACGACCACACGCTGACCGTCCTGGACCAGGCGATGGCGTTGGAGACCGAGGGGCCGGACCTGGTGCTGCGGCTCGCGGCCCTGCTGCACGACATCGGCAAGCCGCGCACCAGGCGCTTCGAGTCGGACGGGCGCGTCTCCTTCCACCACCACGAGGTGGTCGGCGCCAAGATGGCCAAGGGGCGACTGACCAAGCTGAAGTACCCCAACGACATCGTCAAGGACGTCGCGCGGCTGGTCGAGCTGCACCTGCGCTTCCACGGCTACGGTTCCGGGGAGTGGACCGACTCCGCCGTCCGCCGCTATGTGCGCGATGCCGGACCGCTGCTCGACCGGCTGCACAAGCTGACCCGCTCCGACTGCACGACCCGCAACAAGCGCAAGGCGGCCGCCCTGGCGCGCACCTACGACGGACTCGAGGAGCGGATCGCGCAGCTGAAGGAGCAGGAGGAGCTGGACGCGATCCGTCCGGACCTGGACGGCAACCGGATCATGGAGATCCTGGGCATCCCTCCGGGGCCCGAGGTCGGCAAGGCGTACAACCACCTGCTGGAGCTGCGTCTGGAGAACGGCCCGCTGGGTGAGGAGGCCGCCGTGGCCGCACTCAAGGAGTGGTGGGCCGCGCAGGGCTGAGCGCCACCCGCCCGGCTCCCGGGATCGGGGGGGGGGGGGGGGGGGGGGGGGGGGAGGGGGGGGGGGGGGGGGGG
>NZ_JBYIQP010000040.1:0-54038 GCF_057707665.1 Actinacidiphila sp. bgisy167
GCTTCCTTCGAGACCGTCTCACCGGCCCCTCCGGGCTTTCCCTTCGTTGTCTCCAGCTTAGCAGATCCGATTTCCTTCTCTGCCACCCTCTGGAGGGGGTTCCGCCTTCCGGCTTTCGCTTTCCGGCTTTTCCGACTCTATCAGACCGTTTCCGTCCTGATCCCCAGTCAGCGGGGCTCGTCTTCCAGGCCGTTGGGCCGTTCCGACTGGTGAGACATTAGCGGATCAATGGCGCTCGATGCCAATCGAGCAATTCCGTCGATCCTCATTCCGAAAAACGCACACACGAACGAGACGGCACGCGGCCGTTCGTGGATGTGATCTTGCGGAATGGCTGCCCGGGGCCGACCGAAGCCGGTGTTCACCGGCGGGCAACCCGGAGAACATTACGGATGCCCCACACGTCTGTCAAACCGGCAGGCGGGGTCAGTCCAGATCCTGCAACCGGCCACCCGCGTCGGGCTGGTCGGCCTCGACACGGCGGAGCAGACGGGTCAGCAGGTCGCCGAGGACGTTGCGCTCGTCGGCTGCGAGGTCCTGGAGGAGATCCGCCTCGAAGACGGAGGCCATACGCATCGTCTCCAGCCACTTGCCGCGGCCGAGGTCGGTGAGCTCGACGATGACGCGGACGCGGTTGCTCTCGTCGCGCTCCCGGGTGACCAGGCCTTCCGAGACCATGCGGTCGATGCGGTGGGTCATGGCAGCGGGGGTGAGGCCGAGCCTCTTGGCCAGGTCGCCGGGGCCGAGGCGGTAGGGGCGGCCCACGACCACAAGGGCCTTGAGCACCTCCCATTCGGCGCTGGTGATGCCGACGGCCGACAGGTGCCGGCTGTAGCCCACGTTCATGCGGCGGTTGAGCCTGCCCAGCGCCGTGACGATCTTCTCGACCTGGGGGTCCACCTCGGGGTACTCGCGCTGGTAGATCGCGATCTGCTCATCGAGATCCAGCTCCTGTGGGGTGCCGGCGGGACCTTCGGCTGCACTCGTCATGGCAGGAGTGTGCCATGAAACCCGTTCGACCTAAAGGCTTCCGGCATGTACTGTTTAGCTTCGAAATTTAAACTTGAAGTCTTCAAGTTCAAGGACTACTGACCTAAGGGGTGAGTGTGACCACCGCGATGGGCGCCGCGCTGCGCCGGATCCAGCTGGGCAACGCGCTGAGCGCGTTCGGCAACGGCTTCACCGTTCCGTTCCTGTTCGTCTATGTGGCCCAGGTACGGGATCTGGGAGCAGGTACGGCAGGTGTGGTGCTGTCCGCGTTCGCCGTCGCCGCGCTCGCCGTTCTGCCGTTCACCGGTCGGGCGATCGACCGGAGCGGCCCGCTGCCCGTGGTGCTGGCCGGTGCGCTGGCGGCGGCGGTGGGCGCCATGGGCTTCGGGCTCGCCTCGAGTGCGCCCCTGGTGATCGCCGCCTCCGCGGTGATGGGCGCCGGCATCGCCGTGATGCAGCCGGCGCTGGCCACCCTCATCGTGTGGTGCTCCACGCCGCGTACGCGGTCACGGGCGTTCGCGACCCAGTTCTTCCTGAACAACCTGGGGCTGGGCGTCGGAGGACTGCTGGGCGGGCTGCTGGTGGACACCTCGCGGCCGGGCTCCTTCACCCTGCTGTTCTCCGTCGAGGCGGCGATGTTCGTCGTCCTCGGTGTCGTCGCGGCCTCCGTACGGCTGCCGCGGCCCGCGCGCGTGGAGGGGGCGCCGGCGCAGAAGGCGGCCGGGGGCTGGCGGGCGCTGCTCGCCGACCGGGCGATGGTGCGGTTGTGCGTGCTGGGCGGGGTGTTGTTCTTCGCCTGCTACGGGCAGTTCGAGTCGGGGCTGTCGGCGTACGCGGTCGAGGTGACCAAGGTGTCGCCGGCGACGTTGGGCGTGGCCCTCGCGGCGAACACCGCTGCGATCGTGGTGGCGCAGTTCCTCGTCCTGCGGCCGGTGGAGCGGCGGCGGCGCAGCCGGGTGATCGCGGCGGTCGGTCTGCTGTGGGCCGTGGCATGGGTGTTCGCGGGTCTGTCCGGGCTGACGGGCTCCGCGCACGGGCTCGCGACGGCGATGCTGATCAGCACCTATGTGCTGTTCGGGCTCGGCGAGGCGATGTTGTCGCCCACGGTGGCGCCGCTGGTGGCGGACATGGCCCCGGAGCGGATGGTCGGCCAGTACAACGCGGCGTTCGCGCTGGTGAAGCAGCTGGCGCTGGCCGTGGGGCCGGCGGTCGGCGGGCTGATGGCGGGCAGCGGGAGGTACCCCGAGTACATCGTGATGCTCGTCGCGTGCTCGCTGGCGGTCAGTGTGCTCTCGGTGCGGCTGGGCCGACGCCTGACGGTCGGACAGGACGCGCCGATGCGGGAGCCGGTGCTGGCGGCCTGATCCTCCGTCAGTCGGGGAGGGCGAACTCGCACCACACCGCTTTGCCACCGCCCGGGGTCCGCCGGGATCCCCAGGCGGAGGCGATGGTGGCGATGATGGAGATGCCCCGGCCGGCCTCGTCGGCCGGTTCGGCGCGGCGGCGGCGCGGCAGGTGCTCGTCGCCGTCGGTGACCTCGACGATCAGGCGCCGGTCGGTACGCCGCAGCCGCAGCCGCATGGGCGGGACGCCGTGCTGGAGCGAGTTGGCGACCAGTTCGCTGGCGGCGAGGACGCCGAGGTCGACGAGTTCGACGGGGAAGCGCCACGAGGTCAGCACACCCTGGGCGAAGGCACGGGCGCGGGGGGCCGCCTCGATGCCGCCGAGCAGTTCCAGGGAGGCGCCCCGGAACAGCTCGGAGTCGTTGCCCTCGCGTTGGGGGTACTGCATGACGAGCACGGCGACGTCGTCGGCGTGCTCGGAGGTGACGCCGAGGGCGCGCAGCAGGCGGTCGCAGATGACCTGGGGGCTGCCGGTGGCGCCGGACAGGGCGTTCATCAGGGCGGAGACGCCCTCGTCGATGTCCTCGCCGCGGCGCTCGATGAGGCCGTCGGTGTAGAGCACGGCGGTGGCGCCCGTTCCGAGGGGGACGGAGCCGGAGGTGTGGATCCAGCCGCCGGTGCCCAGCGGGGGGCCGGTGGGTTCGTCGGCACGGCGGACGGTGCCGTCGGCGTCGCGCACGACGATCGGCAGATGGCCGGCCGACGCGTAGGACAGCCGTCCCTCGCTGGGGTCGTGGACGGCGTAGACGCAGGTGGCGATCTGGGTGGCGTCGATCTCGGCGGCCAGGCCGTCGAGGAGCTGGATGACCTCGTGCGGAGGCAGGTCGAGGCGGGCGTAGGCGCGGACCGCGGTGCGGAGCTGGCCCATGACGGCGGCGGCGCGGACGCCGCGGCCCATCACGTCGCCGATGACGAGCGCGGTGCGGCCGGCGCCGAGCGTGATGACGTCGTACCAGTCGCCGCCGACGGCGGCGTCCTTGCCGCCGGGCTGGTAGGTGGCGGCCACCCGCAGGTCGTCGGGTTGTTCGAGCTCCTGGGGCAGCAGGCTGCGCTGGAGGGTGACGGCGGTCGCGTGCAGGCGGCGCTCGCTCTCGCGGAGGCGTTCGGCGGACTGCACCTGGTCGGTGACGTCGGCGGCGAAGACCAGGACGCCGCCGGTGTCGCCCCCGTCGTTCACCGGGACGGGGCTGCAGGTGAGGGTGAAGTAGCCCTGCCGGGTGGCGGTCGAGACCTTGCGTGCCTTGACGGTGCGCGGCTTGCCGCTGCGGAAGACCTGGTCCATCAGGGGGAGCAGGCCGAGTTCGGCGAGTTCGGGGAGCGACTCGCGGGCGGGCTCCCCGGGGGTGCGGGGCCCGAAGACCTCGGCCCAGGCCTCGTTGACGTATCCGAGGTGGTGGGTGGGCCCGTGCGTGACCGCGATGAGGGCGGGCAGCCGGCCCAGCACCTCGCGTACGGGGAGGGCGTCGAGGGTGTGCGCCGGCGCGCCCGGTTGCTCGGCGGACTCCCCGCGCGCCGCGGGAACCGCTCCGCCGGACGGGGGTTCGGCATCGGCGGCCGCCGCCTGGGCGTTGCGTCGTTGTGTTCCGGGGAGCCGGGCGCTCCAACGCGTGAGGTTCAAACGTCCGATTCCTCGTATGTGTCACTCTTTGCGGGTGCTGGCGCACGGTTGGTCACATGGACCAGTGTGGCCGACTCACCGCTCCGGGGGAATCGGCCACCGCATCCGCACTGGCGGTCAGGGCGCGTCGGGCTTGCGTCCGGTCTCCGCGGCGAGCTCGAACTCGGCACGCGGGTGCTCCAGCGAGCCGAGCGAGACGATCTCCCGTTGGAAGAGTCCGGACAGGACCCATTCGGCCAGGATGCGCGCCTTGCGGTTGACGGTGGGCATCCGGCTCAGGTGGTACACGCGGTGCACGACCCAGGCGGGCAGGCCCGTGAGCCCGCGCCCGCGGATCCGCGCCACGCCCTTGTGGAGTCCGAGCGAGGCGACCGAGCCCGCGCACACATGACGGTAGTCGGTCAGGGGCTCGCCGCGCAGGCTCGCGACGATGTTGTCGGCCAGGACCCGGCCCTGTCGCAGGGCGTGCTGGGCGTTGGGGGCGCACAGGGCATCCGGGTCGTCGGAGGTGAGGTCCGGGACGGCGGCGGCGTCGCCCGCTGCCCAGGCGTTCTCCTCTCCGGCGATCCGCAGAGCCGCGGTGCACCTGATCCGGCCGCTGCCGACGAGCGGCAGGCCGGTGCGGGCCAGCACGGGGTGCGGTGTGACGCCGGCCGTCCACACCAGGGTGCGGGTGGGCAGCCGGGAGCCGTCGTCGAGGGCGGCGATGCGGTTGTCGCAGGATTCCAGACGGGTGTTCAGGCGGATGTCGACGTTGCGGCCGCGCAGCTCCCGGATGGCGTACCGGCCCATCTCCTCGCCGGTCTCGGGCAGGATGCGGTCGGCGGCCTCGACCAGGATCCACCGCAGGTCCTCGGCCTCGACGTTGTGGTAGTGGCGCACGGCATGGCGGGCCATGTCCTCCAACTCGGCGAGGGCCTCGACGCCCGCGTAGCCGCCGCCGACGAACACGAAGGTCAGGGCCGCGTCGCGGACCTCGACGTCCCGGGTGGAGGAGGCGATGTCGAGCTGCTCCAGGACGTGGTTGCGCAACCCGATGGCCTCCTCGACGGTCCTGAATCCGATGCCGTGCTCGGCGAGGCCGGGGAGGGGCAGGGTGCGGGACACGGAGCCGGGCGCCAGCACGAGGCAGTCGTAGGGCAGTTCGAGCGGAGGGGAGCCCTCCTCCTCGGTGGCGAGGGTGGATACCTCTGCGACCCGCCTGCCGTGGTCGATGCTCCGGACCTCGCCGACGACCAGCGTGCTGCGGCGCAGGACCCGGCGCAGGGGCACCACGACGTGCCGGGGCGAGATGGAGCCGGCCGCAGCTTCGGGCAGGAAGGGTTGGTAGGTCATATAGGGCCGCGGTTGGACCACGACGATCTCCGCTTCGCCGCGTCTGAGCCGGCGCTGCAACCGCGCGGCGGTGTACATGCCGACATGACCGCCGCCGACGAGCAGGATGCGCGGGATCCCCGATGACACGCCGTACGGCCCCTCGAGTGCTGCCATCGTTCCATGAGGCAACGGGCTCTCGGGGTTTGTCCACAGGGCGTACGGCGGCGAATGGCCGAATCCCGTCGTCCGGCAGGTCACGGGCACCTTGCCGACCGGTGCGGGGCGCCGGAAAGGGGAGCCCGCGGCCGCGGTGCTCCGATCGTGCGCGGTTCCCCCCTTCATTCTTGACCAGGGCTCAACTATGTTCGTGTTCCACCGGGGTGCTCGCGCGGCGTCGTCCGCCGCCTCCCGGGGATCATGGGGTGGGGAGTCTCCGGGGGGAGACGCGATCAACCGGGGGATACACATGCATATCCAGGACCCTCAGTGGGCGGTGGCCACGACCGTCGGCGGCCCCGCGGACCCGGGCCTGCGCGGTGCAGGCGGGGGCCGTACCGCCCCGCTGCGCGTGGACGCGCAGCGCAACCTCGAACACGTCCTGCGGGCCGCCCGCGAGGTCTTCGGCGAGCTGGGGTACGGCGCGCCGATGGAGGACGTGGCACGGCGGGCCCGGGTGGGCGTCGGCACCGTCTACCGGCGCTTCCCCAGCAAGGACGTGCTGGTGCGGCGCATAGCCGAGGAGGAGACGGCGCGGCTGACGGAGCAGGCGCGCTCGGCCCTGAGCCAGGAGGAGGAGGCCTGGTCGGCGCTCTCCCGCTTCCTGCGGACCTCGGTGGCCTCCGGGGCCGGGCGGCTGCTGCCGCCGCAGGTGCTGCAGGTGCAGCCGGCCGGTGCGGCGGACGGGACGCGGGTGCCGCAGCAGCGCGGCGGGGCCGACGACGCCGCGTCGGGCGGCGGGACGACCACGCTGCTGGACGTCGTCGGGCAGCTGGTGGAGCGGGCGCGGGAGGCCGGTGAGCTCCGCGCGGACGTCTCGGTGGCCGACGTGCTGCTGGTGATCGCGACCTCGGCGCCGTCGCTTCCGGACACGGCCCAGCAGGCGGCCGCCTCGGCCCGCCTGCTGGACATCCTGCTGGAGGGGCTGCGCTCCCGCCCGGGCGCACAGGGCGTCGTCGAACACTGACGAGGCTCACCCGTGCGGGTGACGACCGGCGTCCTGGGAGCGAAACTCCCCGGACGGGTGGTTCTGATGCTTGACAGGTCGTCGGACGGTACGGGTATGTCACCGTTGCGCCCGTGGATGAAGGAAACGGAGAGTCCGGTCCGCCTGCGGAGGCGGGCGACTCCGAGGGGAGCCCGCCGGCCGGCCGCGTTCCCGGACAGCGGGAGCCGCTCGCGGAGCGCCTCCCCGAGGCCTCGGACGATCCCGGGGCGCAGCCGTCCGACGCCGACCTGGTCGCCCGGGTGCGCGGAGGCGACGACAGCGCGTACGAGCAGCTGTACCGGCGGCATGCGGCGGCCGTACGGCGCTACGCGCGCGGCTGCTGCCGCGACCGGCACACCGCCGAGGACCTGACCGGAGAGGTCTTCGCCCGCACGCTGCAGGCGATCCGCGGGGGCAGTGGTCCGGACGCCGCGGTGCGCGCCTATCTGCTCACCTCGGTGCGGCGGGTGGCCGCTTCCTGGGGCGGCACCGCCCGGCGGGAGCAACTGGTCGGGGACTTCGCCGTGTTCGCGACCGCGTCGGCCGGCGGCTCGGCGGGCGAGGGGGCCCAGGAGCCGGGCGCGGACGTGCGCGCCATGCGCGAGGCCGAACGGTCGCTGGCCGTCCAGGCCTTCCGGACCCTCCCCGAGCGCTGGCAGACGGTGCTGTGGCACACCGCGGTCGAGGAGGAGTCGCCGGGCACAGTGGCGCCGTTGCTCGGGCTGTCGGCCAACGCGACGGCCGTGCTGGCGCACCGCGCCCGCGAGGGGCTGCGCCAGGCCTATCTGCAGGCGCACGTGTCGTCCTCGCTGACCGCGGGGGAGTCCTGCGCCCGCCACGCGGACCGGCTCGGCGCGCACGCCCGCGGCGGTCTGCGGACGCGGGCCGACCGGGAGCTGCGCAAGCACCTGGAGGGGTGCGTCAGATGCCGTACGGCCGCCGCCGAGCTGGCGGACGTGAACGCGGCGCTCAAGGGGCTGCTGCCGGTCGCGGTCGTCGGCTGGTCCGGCGCCGCGTACGCGGCGAAGGCGGCGGGCGTCGCCGCGGGCGGTGCGGCGGCGGGCGCGGGCGGTGCGGCGGCGGGCGCGGGCGGCGTCGAAGGGGCCGCCGCCCCGGTGAAGATCGCCGCGACAGCGGGGCTGGCGCTCGCGGCGGCCGGTGCGGTGGTGGCGATCACCCTCGCGGGGGACGGCGGCGCACCGCACCCCCGGGCGGAGAGCAGGCCCTCGGCGGCGCCGGTCGTCCCGCCGCCGCCCGCACCGCTCCCCTCCCCCTCGCGGACCCCGACACCGTCCGTCCGGGTCCCGGAGCGGGCCACCGCCCCGGCCCCGACGGAGCCGGAGCATCCCGTCCAGCAGCCGGCGCCCGTGCCCACCGAGCCGCCGGAGCCGTCCCCGAGCCGCCTCCCACGACCCCCAGCCACGCCCTCCCCCACCCCCACCCCGCCCCCGGGGCCCGAGCCGGTGGTGCACCGGCTCAGCGGACTCCGATACGGCCTCACCGGCCGCCCGGACCAGCCCGCGATCCGGCTCGGGGACTGGGTCTGGCGGCGCTGGGACCTCGGCATCGGCGGCACGCGCTACTCCGACGGCGTCACGGTCGGCGGGCACTCCACCGTCACCGTCGCCCTCAACCGCTCCTGCACCGCCTTCGACGCCGTCGTCGGCATCGACGACGTCGCCCGGGGCCTCGGCGCGGCGCGCTTCTCCGTCCACGGCGACCACGGCCGGCTGTGGCGCTCCGAGGTGCTGCGCGGCGGTGACCCCGGGGTGCCGGTACACGTGCCGATCACCGGGCAGAGCACCCTCCGGCTGGAGGTCGAACCGGCGCGAGGGTTCCCCGCGGTGAACGTCGCGGACTGGGCGCTGTCGCGGCTCAGCTGCGGCTGAGCCGCGCCGCCGTACGGCGCGCTCAGCCCTCCGGGACCTCGCACGCGCCGTCGGCGCAGGCGTCCGCCGCGGGCACGGCCGGGGTTGCGCCGGTCTCCTCGGCGACCTGCTCCAGCACGCGCAGAAAGGTCGCGGACTCCTGGCCGCCCTGGACGGCCCACTTGCCCTCGAAGACGAAGGTGGGGACGGAGTTCACGCCGATGCCGGCGGCCCGGTCGATCTCGGCGAGCACTTCCGCGCGGCCCTCGTCGGAGGCGAGGAACTCGGCCGCGCGATCGCGGTCCAGCCCGGCCTCGGCGGCGAGCGCGGCCAGGGTGTCGCGGTCGCCGACGTCGGCGCCCTCGGCGAAGTGCGCCACGAGCAGCCGGTCCTTGAGCGCGGCCTGCTCCTTGGCGCCGTAGGCGGTCAGGGCGTGCCACAGCAGACGGTGGGCGAGCAGGGTGTTGTTCTCGATGGCGCGGTCGAAGTCGAAGGCCAGGCCCTCGGCGCGGCCGAGCTCCGCCACCCGGGCGTCCATCGCCGCGGACTGCGGGCCGAAGCGCTCGTCGAGGTAGGCGCGGTGCGGCTCGGGGGTCGTGGACTTGCCCGGGTCGAGCTGGAAGGGCCGGTAGACCACTTCCACCTGGTCGGCCTGCGGGAAGGCGGCCAGTGCCCGCTCGAAACGCCGCTTGCCGATGTAGCACCAGGGGCAGGCGACGTCGCTGTAGATCTCGACCTTCATGCTGTCTCCGTCATCCGAGCCATCAGTTGAATGCTCAAGGATGCATCGGGCCACCCTTCCCCGGCCATACCCCCTCCGGGGCCGCCGCCCTGCCTCCCGCTGCGGGGGCGTGCGGACCTCCACTCGGCGATCTTCAGAGAACGAAGGTTTGTTGAAGATCGGGATGTGGGCCCATGACGGGGAACGAAGGTGCCCGGAGCCGTCAACCCTGACGATCGTCACGATCTGGTGTTGCCGTTCGGCTCGGGTTCCTGGCTGTTCCCGCTTCTACGTTCGGGCCTCATGGAACGAGAACCGCGGATGAAGGTCCGAGCCGGTCGGCTGCTCGGCGCGTTGGCCGTCTTGGGCGTGGGAGCAGGAGTTGTCACGTGGCTGGCCCCCGGTGGGCTGGGCGAGGCTGATGCTGTCGAGGTCACGGATGGAGTTTCGGCGTCCGCGTACCGGTCGGTGGCCGGGGCGGTGGCGGATGCGCCGTCGTGGCTGGGCCCTCTCCTGGAAGTGGCCACCGAGGGCACTTTGGTGATCCTCGGAATGTTGACGAGGGGCGCCATGACCCCGGGGCCCACACGTACCGCCCGCAGCACGTGAACATGCCAGTCCAGGACGTCCAGCCCCGGAGGCGCCCCCGGCCCCCGACAGACCTGCGAGGCGCCCACTGGACGCGCCGGACGGGTCCCCCCGGCCGAAGGGTGGGGGGAGGGTGGGCGGGATGCGGAAATCCGCAACCGCCACCACACACGCCCGCACACGGCCGACAACAATCCTTGAAAAGCGCCCTACCGGGAGGGGCCCCCGTCGTGGTCGTCATCCTCGTCGCGCGGGCCGAGCAGTTCGTCCGCGAGGGAGGGGAGGTCGTCGAGGGGGGTCTCCTCGGCCCAGGAGGGCCGGGGGCGGCGGCGCCCCTCCTCCGGGACGGACGGCATCTCGCGCGTGCGCTCGTTGTCCGGGTCGTGCTGCGCCCCTTCGGGCGCCTCCGACCGGAAGATGCCGGGCGGCACGCGGTCGGCGGGGGCCACCGTCGGCAGGACGGCTGTGTCGTCCACCGCGCGAGGGGTGACCGGCGGCAGGACCGCTGTCTCCTCCACGTCACCACCCTCGGCTGAATGTGCGGACGCCGCCGGCACCGCGGGCTTCGAGAAGTCCGGGAAACCCGGCTTGACCGGCGGCAACACCGCCGTCTCCTCCACGTCACCACCCTCGGCTGAATGTGCGGACGCCGCCGGCACCGCGGGCTTCGAGAAGTCCGGAAGACCCGTCGACCCCGTCGACGCCCCCTGCGGGCGGGGCGTCTCGACGGTCTGCGTCGCGTCCTCCGCATCGATACGGGCCTGCTCGGCACGCATCAGGGCCTCCTCGGCCTTGCGCTGGCGCTCGAGGCGGCGTTCCTCGGCCTCGGCACGGAGGCGGACCTGCTCCTCGGCCTGGCGGCGCAGCCGCTCCTGCTCCTCGCGGCGGACGCGCTCCTCCGCCTCGCGGCGCGCGCGCTCTTCGTCCGCCTGCCTGCGGGCCTCCTCGGCCTGGCGGCGGGCCTCCTCTGCGGCGGCCTCCTCGGCTTCCCGGCGGGCGGCCTCCTCCGCGAGACGGCGGCGTTCCTCCTCCTCCGCCCGGAGCTTCTCCAGCTGGGCCTGGCGCTCGCGTTCGAGCCGCTCCTCCTCGGCCTTGCGGGCGGCCTCCTCCTCGGCACGCAGGCGGGCCTCTTCCTCGGCGCGGCGGCGGGCCTCTTCCTCGGCGCGGCGGCGGGCCTCCTCGCGGGCCGCGATCTCCTTCTCCGACAGGGGGAGGATCTCGTCGAGGCGGTGCCGTATCACCGTGGTGACGGCCTCCGGCTCCTGTCCCGCGTCGACGACCAGGTAGCGCGCGGGGTCGGCGGCGGCAAGGGTGAGGAAGCCGGTGCGCACGCGCTCGTGGAACTCCGCCGGCTCGGACTCCAGCCGGTCGGGCGCCTCGGTGAAGCGCTCGCGGGCCGTCTCGGGGGTGACGTCGAGCAGCACGGTCAGGTGCGGGACGAGCCCGTCCGTCGCCCAGCGGGAGATGCGGGCGATCTCGGTCGGCGCGAGGTCGCGCCCGGCTCCCTGGTAGGCGACGGAGGAGTCGATGTAGCGGTCGGAGATGACGACCGCGCCGCGCTCCAGCGCGGGACGTACGACGGTGTCGACGTGCTCCGCGCGGTCGGCGGCGTAGAGCAGGGCCTCGGCGCGGTGGGACAGCCCGCCGCTGGAGACGTCGAGCAGGATGGACCTCAGCCGCTTGCCGACGGCCGTGGCGCCCGGCTCGCGGGTGACGACGACCTCGTGGCCCTTGCCGCGGATCCACGCGGCGAGGGCCTCGACCTGGGTGGACTTGCCGGCCCCGTCGCCGCCCTCGACGGCGATGAAGAACCCGGTGGGCGCGGGCGCCTGCTCGGGGTCACCGCCGCGCAGCGCCTCGCGCAGGTCGCGGCGCAGGGGGACGCCCTGGCGGTCGTCGGTCTTGCCGAGGACGAGGGCGGCGACGGGCAGCAGCAGCGCGCCGATCAGCATGAGGGCGTACGCGGCGCCGCCGTGGTCGAAGGTGAAGTGCCCTTCGGCGAGGCGGTGGGGGCCGATACCGCCGGCCAGCAGGGGAGCGCCGACGGCGCCGACCGCCATCAGCAGGAGCGCGACCGCGTGCAGGTGGTCGGTGGCGCGGGCCCGTCCGGACTCCTCGGTCTCCTGGTCCACCAGGACATGGCCGGTGTTGGCGGTGATGCCGGCCGCGACGCCGGCGAGCAGGGCCAGCAGCAGCACGGCCGTCGGGTCGGGCACGATTCCGCTCAGCAGCAGGGCCAGACCCGTGACGGCGATGGCGAGGGCGAGCAGACGGCGCCGGGAAAGGCCCGGCAGGGTGCGCGGGGCGATCCTGATGCCGAGCACGGGGCCGGCGGTGAGCGCCAGCACGAGGAGGCCGAAGCCCACCGGACCGCCGCCGAGATCGGCTGCATGCAGTACGGCGAGCGCGACGGCGGCGGCGATGGCACCGGCGACGGCGGCGGTGCCGAACACGAGCAGCGGCACGGCGCCGGTGCGCCCGCGGTCCTTGCCGCGCAGGCCCCGCAGGGGGGAGCGGAGGGTGGCGGCCTGGTCGCCCGGCAGTTCGAGCAGGTACAGGACGGCGCCGGAGGCCGCGAACAGCCCCGCGGCGACGTAGGAGGCGAGGGCGGCCTGGTGGGCGCCGAACCAGTCGACGCCGAGGCCGATCAGGTTGCCGACGAGCGTGACGACGACCAGGGTCGCGGCGGCGAACGGGAAGGCGACGAAGCTGGTGCGCCGGTCGAGGCGGCGCAGCGCGTCGAGACGGTCGGGCAGCGGGCGTACCGTTCCTGCACCGGGTGCGGGCGCGGGCAGCAGGCCGGGGGCGGCGCCGTCCTTGGCGACGGTCCACAGCCGTTCGGACACCCCGGTGACGAAGACGGTGACCAGCAGCCAGGCGACGGCGTCGTCCGGCACCCAGTCGATCCACAGCGGGGCGACGATCAGCAGCGCGAGGCGTACGAGGTCGGAGCCGATCATCGTCCACCGGCGGTCGAGCATGCCGTCGGGCCCGGTGAGGGAGCCCAGCGGGCCGAGCAGTACCGCGCCGAAGAGCAGGTCGGCCAGCAGGCGCGCGGCGAAGACGGCCGCGACGGCGAAGGCCACACCTCGGTAGCCACCGCCGAAGGACTGGGCGCCCACGACGGCCTGCGCCGTCAGGACGACCAGGACCAGCAGGGAGAGGCGGTCGCCGATGGTGCCGCTCAGCTGAGCGCCCCACAGCCTGCGCAGCGGCGGGATCTTCAGGAGCGCGCCCACGGCGCGCTGCCGCGAGTCGGCTTCGAGTGCGTCGGCGAACGTGTCCGTTGGCTGCTCGGATCGCGTCATTACGCCAGCCTATCCGGACACCTTGTCGTGCCGGAGAGCGCCTGCCGGGACCGGTACCGGCCTGCGGCTCCCGTCCGGTGCTACTCGGCGGACTCCGCGGCCGAGGCGGCGGGCTTCTTAGCCGTCGTCTTGGCGGCCGTCTTCTTGGCGGCCGTCTTCTTGGCCGTGGTGGTCTTGGCCGCCGTCTTCTTCGCGGCGGTCTTCTTCACCGCCGTCTTGGCCACGGTCGTCTTGGTCGCGGTCGTCTTCTTCGCCGGGGCCTTCTTGGCGGCGGTCTTCTTCGCCGTCTTCTTGGCGGGGCCCTTGGCCCGCTTCTCGGCGAGCAGTTCGTAGCCGCGCTCAGGCGTGATCGTCTCGACGTCGTCGTCGCGGCGGAGCGTCGCGTTCGTCTCGCCGTCGGTGACATACGGGCCGAAGCGGCCGTCCTTGACGACGACAGGGCGCTCGCTGACCGGGTCGGTGCCCAGTTCCTTCAGCGGGGGCTTGGCGGCGGCCCGGCCGCGCACCTTCGGCTGGGCGTAGATCGCCAGGGCCTCGTCGAGGGTGATCGTGAAGAGCTGCTCCTCGCTCTCCAGCGAGCGCGAGTCGGTGCCCTTCTTCAGATACGGGCCGTAGCGGCCGTTCTGCGCGGTGATCTCGACGCCCTCGGCGTCGGTGCCCACGACGCGCGGCAGGGACATCAGCTTGAGGGCGTCCTCCAGCGTCACCGTATCGAGGGACATCGACTTGAAGAGGGAGGCGGTGCGCGGCTTGACCGCGTTCTTGCCGGTCTTCGGGGTGCCCTCGGGGAGGATCTCGGTGACGTACGGGCCGTAGCGGCCGTCCTTGGCGACGATCTGGCGGCCGGTCGCCGGGTCGGTGCCCAGCTCGAAGTCGCCGCTCGGCTTGTTGAGCAGCTCCTCGGCGAGCTCGACGGTCAGCTCGTCCGGCGGCAGGTCGTCGGGGACGTCGGCGCGCCTTCCGGTCTCGCCCTCGGCCTCGCCGGACTTCTCGACGTACGGGCCGTAGCGGCCGACGCGCAGCACGATGCCGTCGCCGACGGGGAAGGAGGAGACCTCGCGGGCGTCGATGGCTCCGAGGTCCTCGACCAGTTCCTTCAGGCCGCCGAGGTGGTCGCCGTCGCCGTTGCCCGCGTCGGCGGCGCCGCCGACCGGGGTGTCGCCCTCTCCGAAGTAGAAGCGGCGCAGCCACGGCACGGCCTGGGCCTCGCCGCGGGCGATGCGGTCGAGGTCGTCCTCCATCCGCGCGGTGAAGTCGTAGTCGACGAGCCGGCCGAAGTGCTTCTCCAGCAGCCCGACGACGGCGAAGGAGAGGAAGGACGGCACCAGGGCCGTGCCCTTCTTGAAGACGTAGCCGCGGTCGAGGATGGTGCCGATGATCGACGCGTAGGTCGACGGACGTCCGATCTCGCGCTCTTCCAGCTCCTTGACCAGCGAGGCCTCGGTATAACGGGCGGGCGGCTTGGTGGCGTGGCCGTCGGCGGCGATGTCGCGCGCCGTGAGCGCGTCGCCCTCGGTGACGGCCGGCAGCCGGCGCTCGCTGCTGTCGAGCTCGGCGTTGGGGTCGTCGGCGCCCTCGACATAGGCCTTCATGAAGCCGTGGAAAGTAATGATCTTGCCGGAGGCGGAGAACTCGACGTCCCTGCCGTCGGCGGCACGGCCGCCGACCTTGACGGTGACGGACTGGCCGACCGCGTCCTTCATCTGGGAGGCGACGGTGCGCATCCAGATCAGCTCGTAGAGGCGGTACTGGTCGCCGGTCAGGCCCGTCTCGGCCGGGGTGCGGAAGCGGTCGCCCGAGGGGCGGATCGCCTCGTGCGCCTCCTGGGCGTTCTTGACCTTGCCGGCGTAGACGCGGGGCCGGTCCGGCAGGTAGTCGGCGCCGTAGAGCTGCGCGACCTGGGCCCGGGCGGCGGCGACGGCGGTCTCCGACAGGGTGGTGGAGTCCGTACGCATGTAAGTGATGAAGCCGTTCTCGTACAGCTTCTGGGCGACCTGCATGGTGGCCTTGGCACCGAAGCCGAGCTTGCGGCTGGCCTCCTGCTGCAGCGTCGTCGTGCGGAAAGGCGCGTACGGCGAGCGGCGGTACGGCTTGGACTCGACCGAGCGGACGGAGAAAGCGGCGCCCTCCAGGGCGGCGGCGAGGGCGCGGGCGGCGGCCTCGTCCAGGTGGAGGACGTTGGCGCCGTCCCTGAGCTGCCCGTTCGCACCGAAGTCGCGGCCCTGCGCCACACGCTTGCCGTCGACGGCGTTGAGCTTGGCCCCGAAGGTGCCGGGGTCGGTGGCGTCGCCGGCCCGTCCGGTGGCGAAGGTCGCGGAGAGGTCCCAGTACTCGGCGGAGCGGAAGGCGATGCGCTCACGCTCGCGCTGGACGACCAGCCGGGTGGCGACGGACTGGACACGGCCGGCCGACAGCCGCGGCATGACCTTCTTCCACAGCACCGGCGAGACCTCGTAGCCGTAGAGGCGGTCGAGGATGCGGCGGGTCTCCTGGGCGTCGACGAGGGTCTGGTTCAGTTCGCGGGGGTTGCGGACGGCTTCCTGGATGGCGTCCTTGGTGATCTCGTGGAAGACCATCCGGCGGACCGGGACCTTGGGCTTGAGGACTTCCTGCAGGTGCCAGGCGATGGCCTCGCCCTCGCGGTCCTCATCTGTGGCGAGCAGGAGTTCGTCGGACTCCTTGAGCAGGTCCTTCAGCTTCTTGACCTGGGCCTTCTTGTCCGCGTTGACGACGTAGATCGGCTGGAACTCGCTGTCGACGTTGACGCCGAGCCGCGCCCACGGCTGGCCCTTGTACTCCGCCGGCACTTCGGCGGCCCCGTTCGGGAGGTCGCGGATGTGCCCGACGCTGGCCTCGACGACATAGCCGGGGCCGAGGTAGCTCTTGATCGTCTTCGCCTTGGCAGGCGACTCGACAATCACGAGTCGGCGGCCGCTGCCCTGTGCGGTCTCGCGGGTCGGGGACAACTTCGCTCTTCTCTCCGGGTCGAAGGTGGTCTCGCTGCGGAGTGTGACCGTACATCCCGGTCCCGTGTCAAACGGGAAAAGTCCGCAACGCCACTCGAACGGTAACCCGACAAGCGTCCTGTCTGCCGCACGGACTGCCGCCCATGTCCGATTTGCCCAGCTCAGAGGATCAGGAACAGCCAGACCCCGACAAGAAGCGAAACGGCCCCGGAGAGACCCGCCGCGGCGGCCGATGCCGGGCCGCCGTCGCGGACCACCGGCAGCCGCCGCAGCGACCGGGCGACCGTCCAGGCCAGCAGGACCGCCCCGAACACCGCGCACACCGTCCCGGCGAAGACCCCCGGCACTGTTTCCATGAGCATGACCCCCGGCATCCTCAGGCGCCCCTCGGCGCTCCACGACCGAACCCCCCGCAGTCACGGAGAGTGGCACGTCGGGGCGACAAAGGGACGAACCCGCCGTGAACGCCACCCGAAGGAGCTGGCCGATTCCTTGCGCTTCGGCCGCCTGGCCGGCCGCCTGGCCGCCGCCTGTCCCGCCGGTTCGCGTCCCCCGTGCCCGCGCCGCTCACCCGCGCGCCTCGCTTCCGTACCTCTCGGCTCTTGACCGGCCTGACAAGATGTCCGGATACAAGGAACGTTCTCTCGGGGGGAGTCCCGCATGTCCGACCCGCACAACCCGTACGGCCAGCCCAAACAGGACGGTTACGGCTACCCGCAGCAGCCCCCGGCCGGCCCCGGCGGCTACGGGCAGCAGCCGGGCTACGGCTACCCGCAGCAGGGCTACCCCCAGCAGGGGTACGCCCCGGGGTACCCGTCCGCCTACCCCCCGGGCGCCTACACCGGCGACCCCAACGCCCCGTACGGCTACGACATGTACGGCCGCCCACTGTCCGAAAAGTCCAAGGTCGTGGCGGGCGTGCTGCAGCTGCTGGTGGGCAGCCTGGGCATAGGCCGCTTCTACGTGGGCGACGTCGGCATCGGCATCGCGCAGCTCCTCACCTGCGGCGGCCTCGGCATCTGGGCGCTGATCGACGGCATCCTCTTCCTGACGAGCAACGACCGCACCGACTCCCAGGGCCGGATCCTGCGCGGCTGAGGACGCGAGGACGCCGAGGACGCCGAGGACGATGACCTCACCGCGACGCAACCGCCTGGGGGCCGTGGCCGCACGACCGGCCGCGGCCCCCCTGGCCTCGCTCGTCGCCGGCGCGGCGGGCGCCGCCTATCTGTGGGGCACCGACCCGCACCAGCCGGGCCACTGGCTGCCCCGATGCCCCTTCAACTTCCTGACGGGACTGCTCTGTCCCGCCTGCGGCGCGACCCGCATGGTCTACGACCTGATGCACGGCGACCTCCCGGCCGCCTTCCACGACAACGCGCTGCTGCTCCTGGCGAGCCCCTTTCCCCTCTATCTGTACGCGCGGTGGGTGACGGAGGGGCTCCGCGGCCGGACGTACCGGCCGACGCTCACCAAGCGCGCGCAGGCGGCGGTTCTCGGGGTGGCCGTGACGTGGGCGGTCGTACGCAACGCGGTTTGACAACGCAGTGATCACGGTTGCGTGACGTCTGCTCATCAGAGCAACGGATGGTGTTTTCACCTGCCAGGATTCAGCCATTCCTAGCGGGGGCCGGATCGAACGATGCGTGTGCTCCCGCTGAGACGTCCCCATTGCACAAGGAGCACGTTCCATGGCCACGCCCGCCACCCCTGACGCCCCGTTCGGCCTCGACCCGTCCGGCCGTCCGCTGTCCGACAAGTCCAAGGTCGCCGCCGGTCTCCTCGGCATCTTCCTCGGTGGTCTCGGCATCGGCCGCTTCTACACCGGCCACACCAAGATCGGCGTCCTGCAGCTCCTCGTCTCGGTCATCACCCTGGGCGCCGGCGGCCTGTGGGGCTTCATCGACGGCATCGTCCGCCTCGCTGCCAGCGCCCCCACCGACGCGCAGGGCCGCGTCCTGCGCTGACCACCCCGCGTCCCGGCCCGCCTCCGCTCCCCGCGGCGGCGGGCCGTCGCGTTCCCGCTCACACCGGCTCGATGAAGCCCTGCTCCACCAGCAGCCGGATCGCCTCCGGCGTGCGGTTCCGCAGCGTCACCGGGTCCTCGCCCAGCAACTGGGCGATCGCGTCCAGGATGCGACCCGCCGTCAGCGTCCCGTCGCACACGCCCGCGAAGCCCGCGCCGACCGTGTCCACCCGCGTCGCGCGCCGCATGCCGCGGTTGGCCCGCAGGACGACGTGCTCCGGGTCCTCGGCGCCGGGCAGGCCCACCTGCTCCTGCACGACCTCGTCCGCCAGCCGGAAGCGCTCGTCGAGCAGAGCCGCGTCGTCCCGGGCGCGCAGGAAGTCCTGGCGGTCGAACCATGCCGCGATGTGCGGGCCGAGCGGCTGCTCGACGGGGTGCGGCCACTCCTCGGCGACGACGACCGGCCGGTCGGCGCCCGTCCTGCGCACGGTGATCCAGCCGAAGCCGACGGCCCTGGTCTTGCGCTGCTCGAAGGCGTCCAGCCACGCGTCGTACCGGGCGGCGTACGCGTCGGGGCCGGCCACGTGGTCACCGCCGTCCCGCAGCCACAGCTCCGCGTACTGGGTGACGTCCTGCACCTCGCGCTGCACGATCCAGGCGTCGCAGCCGTCGGGCACCCAGGTCGCGACCCGGTCCTGCCAGTCCTCGCCCTCGGTGTGCTCCCAGTTGGCCAACAGCTGGAGGTAGCCGCCCTCGGCGAGGTGGTCGGCGGCCTGCCGGACGACGGTGCGGCACAGGTCGTCGCCCGCCATGCCGCCGTCGCGGTAGGTGAAGCGGCTGTCCGGTGAGATGACGAAGGGCGGGTTGGAGACGATCAGGTCGTAGCGCTCGCCCCCGACGGGCTCGAAGAGGCTGCCCTGCCGGACGTCCGGCTCGGGGGCGCCCGACAGGGCGAGGGTGAGCCGCGTGAAGTGCAGGGCTCGGGGGTTGAGGTCGGTCGCGGTGACCCGGGTGGCGTGCCGGGATGCGTGCAGGGCCTGGATGCCGGAGCCGGTGCCGAGGTCCAGCGCGCGGTCCACGGGCGTGCGGACGGTGATCCCGGCGAGGGTCGTCGACGCACCGCCGACGCCCAGTACCAGATCCGCCCGGTCCACTCCGGGCGTCGTACGGATGCCGTTCGCGCCGCCCACGGCGCAGCCCAGGTCGGAGACGATGTACCAGTCCTCGCCCTCGTCACCGCCGTAGGGGCGGACGTCCACCGTGGCGCGCACCTCGTCGCCGTCCCGGACGAGCCAGCCGTCATTGAGGGCCGCCTCGAGGGGCAGGACGTCGCGCAGCCGGGTGTACGGGACGGGCTGCTGCAGCAGGAAGAGCCGCACCAGGCTCTCCAGCGGGCCGCCGCCACGGGTGGCGCGCAGGGCCGGCACGGTCTCCGCCCGGGAGAGCGCGGCGTAGGCGGTGGCCCCGAGCAGGTCGAGGCAGCCGTCGGCCGTGAAGGCGGCGGCGCGCAGCGCGTCGCGGAGGCGGTCGGCGCGGTCGGGGGCGGGCAGGGACTGCGGGGGCGGCTGCGTACTCACGCTGCCATTGTCACCCCGGAAGGGGCGCCCGCCGGGCTCCACCCGCCCTCGGGCGGTCAGGACTTCGAGGGTGAGGCCGTGGAGTCCTGGCAGCCGGGCTGCCTGGCCATGGCCTGGCCGACCTCGCCCCGGCGCAGCGTGTCGAGCGCCTGTTCACCGCTCTTGCTCACCTTGGCCAGGTTGTCGGAGACGCTCTTCAGACCGTCGGCGAACTTCGCCTGGTCCGAGACGGGCAGCGCGTCGACCTGCCCCCGCAGGTCCGCGTAGGCGGTCGCCAGGGAGTTGAGGTCGCCGACCGCGTCCTGCTTGAGCTTCGCGCCGTTGTCGACCGGGGGGTCGCCGGCCTTGCCGACGATGCCGGCGAGCGCCTTGTAGGCGTCCGAGATTTGCCCGAACGCCGTGGAGTCGGCGTCTCTGACCTCTTGCGGCTTGGCGTCGCTCGGGGTGTTGCTGATGTGGGTGTTCGCGTCGTTGATCTTCTTGACCTGGACGGCGGCCGGGTCGCAGACCTTCTTCGCCCAGGCGTCGAGCTCCTTGTTGCCGTCGCCGCATCCCGACAGCGACCCCGTCGCGAGGATGACAGCCGTGACGGACAGCGCAGCCGCGAGTTTGTTCTTCACGGCCCCGGAACCTACACGGCTCCTGTGGGCGGGCCGCATCCCTTCCACGCGATGCGCCCACGATTGCCCCTTATGAACCAAGAACAGGGTGATGCATCTGACGTGGCACGAGCGGCGGGCGCCACCCCGGGGATGACGCCCGCCGCCGCGACCGAGTGGGCTCACTCCACGTCAGACCGTTGCCGTCGCGTTCGGGTCGGTGGACCGCTTCGTGCTCTGGCTGTCGTCGTGGCCGGCGTCGGCACCCTCGTCGTCACCGACGGTGATGCCGCGGCGCTTCGAGATGTAGACGGCGAGCACGATGACCAGGAGCGCCACAACCGCGGCGCCGATCCGCACGGCGAGGTTGGCGTCGTCGCCGTAGGAGAACTGGACCACCGCGGGGGCGACCAGCAGCGCCACCAGGTTCATGACCTTGAGCAGCGGGTTGATGGCCGGTCCCGCGGTGTCCTTGAAGGGGTCGCCGACGGTGTCGCCGATGACGGTGGCGGCGTGGGCCTCACTGCCCTTGCCTCCGTGGTGGCCATCCTCGACGAGCTTCTTCGCGTTGTCCCAGGCGCCGCCGGAGTTGGCCAGGAAGACCGCCATGAGCGTGCCCGCGCCGATGGCCCCGGCCAGGTACGCGCCCAACGAGCCGATGCCGAGCGCGAAGCCGACGGCGATCGGGGCGAGCACGGCGAGCAGACCTGGGGTGGCCAGCTCGCGGAGGGCGTCCCTGGTGCAGATGTCGACGACGCGCCCGTACTCGGGCTTCTCGGTGTAGTCCATGATCCCGGGCCGCTCGCGGAACTGACGGCGGACCTCGAAGACCACGGAGCCGGCGGACCGGGAGACCGCGTTGATGGCCAGTCCGGAGAAGAGGAACACGACGGCCGCGCCGAGCAGCAGGCCGACCAGGTTGTTGGGCTGGGAGATGTCCAGGTCCAGCCACCGCAGATCGCCGGCGGAGATGTTCGCCTCCCGCACCGCTGTGTCGACGGCCTCCTTGAAGGAGCCGAACAGCGCCGTCGCCGCGAGCACGGCGGTCGCGATGGCGATGCCCTTGGTGATCGCCTTGGTGGTGTTGCCGACCGCGTCGAGGTCGGTGAGGACCTGGGCGCCCTCGCCGTGGACGTCGCCGGACATCTCGGCGATGCCCTGGGCGTTGTCGGACACCGGGCCGAAGGTGTCCATGGCGACGATTACGCCGACGGTGGTGAGCAGACCGGTGCCGGCCAGCGCGACCGCGAACAGGGCGAGCCAGATGGAGGCACCGCCCAGCAGGAACGCTCCGTACACCGACAGACCGATGAGGACGGCCGAGTACACCGCGGACTCCAGGCCGACGGAGATGCCGGACAGGACGACGGTGGCGGGCCCGGTCAGCGACGTCTTGCCGATGTCGCGCACAGGACGCCGGGTGGTCTCGGTGAAGTAGCCGGTGAGCTGCTGGATGAGCGCCGCCAGCACGATGCCGATGGCGACCGCGACCAGCGCGAGGATGCGCGGGTCGCCGGCGTGCGAGGCGATGTCGCCAGGCACGTTCGCCAGTTCCGCGTAGGTCGAGGGCAGGTAGGCGAAGGCCGCGACGGCCACCATGGCCAGCGAGATCACCGCGGAGACGAAGAAGCCGCGGTTGATGGCGGTCATGCCGCTGCGGTCCTTGCGACGGGGGGCCACCGCGAAGATGCCGATCATGGCGGTGAGCACGCCGATCGCCGGGATGAGCAGCGGGAAGGCCAGGCCGGAGTCGCCGAAGGCGACCTTGCCGAGGATGAGCGCGGCCACCAGGGTGACGGCGTACGACTCGAAGAGGTCGGCAGCCATGCCCGCGCAGTCGCCGACGTTGTCGCCGACGTTGTCCGCGATGGTGGCCGCGTTGCGCGGGTCGTCCTCGGGAATGCCCTGCTCGACCTTGCCGACCAGGTCGGCGCCGACGTCCGCGGCCTTGGTGAAGATGCCGCCGCCGACACGCATGAACATGGCGAGCAGCGCCGCACCGAAGCCGAAGCCCTCGAGCACCTTGGGCGCGTCGGCCTTGTAGACCAGCACGACGACGGCGGCGCCGAGAAGCCCCAGGCCGACCGTGAACATGCCGACCACTCCGCCGGTGCGGAACGCGATCTTCATCGCGCGGTGCGAGACGGTCGTCAGGTCCCCCGCGGGCTCACCCGGCGCTGGGGTCGCGGCCCGTGCGGCTGCGGCCACGCGGACGTTGCTGCGCACCGCCAGCCACATGCCGATGTAGCCGGTGACCGCCGAGAAGCCGGCGCCCACCAGGAAGAACACGCTTCGGCCGATGCGCTGCGACGTGGTGTCGGCGGGCAGCAGCATGAGCAGGAAGAACGCGGCGATCGCGAAGATTGCCAGCGTGCGGAACTGCCGTGCGAGGTAGGCGTTGGCACCCTCCTGCACGGCAGCGGCGATCTTCTTCATGCTGTCGGTGCCCTCGTCGGCACGGAGCACCTGACGCACCAGCACCACGGCGAGCGCCAGGGCGGCCAGTGCCACCACCGCGATCCCGAGCACGAGATTGCGGTTGCCGTCGGTCAGTACGGGTGATGCGGCCAGTGGTTGAGCGATGTCCTGCAGGTGAGGGGTGAGTGGCCCCGCCATTCGTCCTCCTTGACGTTTGGCACGTGGGCGCGCGGCTCCGGCGACTTCGCAGCCGCGACGCTCAGGCTTGTGAGAGCTGAGCAAAGATGGACGGATTGTAGGGAGCCGAACTAGATCAAAACAGGGCGCAGGAAGCGAAATTCGCACAGGCCGGGGACACGGCAAAGGAGGTCGCGCGTAGACATCACCGAAAAAGGTGAACAGTCACCTGGTAAGTGGATCAACTTCCGGGTGAACGCGGGATGCCGAGCGCACCTGCGGCGGCAGCTCGCAGGCGGCTCGGCGGAAGTGTGAGAAGGGGGCCGCTAGGAGAGCGCGGCCGGATTCAGCGGCCAGCTCATCCGGATGACATCGCCGTACTCGCCCGAGAAGACCTCGACGTCGTCGACCAGACCGCTGATGACCGCCAGGCCCATCTGGCTCTCGTCCTCGGCCTCGGAGGAGTCGGGGGACGGGGGGGAGCTGTCGGGAAGCGGCCCGGAGCGCTCGGCGGGGTGGTCGCCGCGGGCCGAGGGCACGGCGGCGGCGTCGGCGGAGTGGTCGTCCGCCTCGGAGGACTTGTCGCCGACCTCGATGGAGAACTTCTTCTCCTCCTCGGTCAGCACCACCCGGACCGGACGCTCCGCACCACCGCTGCGGTACAGCCCCACGGCGCGGCTGCACGCCTCACCGACGGCGAGGCGGACCTCGTCGAGGACGGCCTCGTCCACCCCTGCCCTGCGGGCTACCGCAGCCGCCACCAGTCGTGCGGTGCGGACGTGCTCCGGCAGTGCGCTGAAGAGCAGTTCTACGGTGGGCATGGCCTCCCCCTCGTGCCTGTGGGCGGGCAACACAGGGGCCCGGGCGTCGGCGTCGCCCGGAGCCCCGCGGTCGGCAGCGGAACGTCAGTCGGTGGCCGCGACGGCCTCGTCGACCGAGGTGTGGATGGGGAACACCTTGGTCAGGCCGGTGATACGGAAAATCTTGAGAATGCGCTCCTGGTTGCACACCAGGCGCAGCGAGCCTTCATGCGCGCGAACCCGCTTGAGCCCGCCGACCAGCACGCCCAGTCCGGTCGAGTCCAGGAAGTCCACGCCTTCCATGTCCACGACCAGGTGGTAGTTGCCGTCGTTCACGAGTTCCACCAGCTGCTCGCGCAGCTTGGGTGCGGTGTACACATCAATCTCGCCGCCGACCTCGACGACCGTACGGTCGCCGACGGTTCGAGTCGACAGGGACAGGTCCACGGATCCTCCAGCACCTTGCATCGAGCGGTCGCCCCCCATGGATCGGCAGCCGCGATGGCATTCAATCACTACCAGCGGGCCTGCACGACGCCTTACGGCGATTGTCCGTCGTGCCAGTGACACACTGAGTGCCGATGGCTCAGGATCATCTTCCGCAGTCGGCGCACGGCCGCACCTCCCCCGGCGCCCTCCTGGAGCGGCTTGCCACGGGGGCGGGCAGGGCCGCGCGCATCACCCATACGGAGCACTTGCCCCCGCGATCGGGTCGCCATGCCGATTGGCCTGATCAAATCCGCAGGGAAGTGATCGACGCGGTCCGGGCGTGCGGCATCGAGCGACCGTGGGAGCACCAGGCTCAGGTGGCCGCCCACGCCCTCGCCGGCACGTCCGCGGTCGTCGCCACGGGTACGGCCTCCGGCAAGTCACTGGCGTACCTGGTCCCCGTCCTCAGCGCTCTCCTGGAGGGGTCCGAAGCGCCGAACGGCCGGGGCGCCACCGCGCTCTACCTCTCGCCCACGAAGGCCCTGGCGGCCGACCAGCGGCGTGCCGTGGCCGAGCTCGCCGCCCCCCTGGGCAAGGCGGTGCGCACGGCCGTCTACGACGGCGACACCCCCTTCGAGGACCGCGAATGGGTCCGCCAGTACGCCACCTATGTGCTCACCAACCCCGACATGCTCCATCTGGGCATCCTGCCGGGCCATTCCCGGTGGTCCTCCTTCCTCCGGCAGCTCCGCTACGTCGTGATCGACGAGTGCCACAGCTACCGGGGCGTCTTCGGCTCGCACGTCGCCCAGGTCATACGCAGGCTGCGGCGTGTCTGCGCCCGTTACGGCGCCGATCCCGTCTTCCTCCTCGCCTCCGCGACCGCCGCCGACCCCGGCGCCACCGCGACCCGGCTGACGGGCGTGCCCGTCGCCGAGGTCACCGAGGACGCCTCGCCGCGCGGCGAGGTGGCCTTCGCCCTGTGGGAGCCCCCGCTCTCCGAGCTCAGCGGGGAGCACGGCGCCCCGGTGCGCCGCACGGCCACCGCCGAGGCCGCCGACCTGCTGACGGACCTGGTGCTCGACGGCACCCGCACGGTGGCTTTCGTGCGATCCCGGCGGGCCGCCGAACTGATCTCCGTCATCGCCCAGGAACGCCTCGCCGAGATCGACCGCCGGCTGACCCACCGGGTCGCGGCCTACCGGGGCGGCTATCTGCCCCAGGAGCGCCGGGCCATCGAACGCGACCTGCACACCGGGCGGCTCCTCGGACTGGCCTCCACGACAGCCCTGGAGCTGGGTGTGGACGTCTCCGGGCTCGACGCCGTGCTCCTGGCCGGCTATCCGGGCACGCGGGCCTCCCTGTGGCAGCAGGCGGGGCGCGCCGGCCGGTCGGGACAGGGGGCGCTGGCGGTGCTGATCGCCCGCGACGACCCGCTGGACACCTATCTGGTGCACCACCCGGACGCCCTGTTCCGCCGTCCGGTCGAGTCGACCGTGCTGGACCCGGACAATCCGTACGTCCTGGCCCCGCACCTGTGCGCCGCCGCGGCCGAGCTTCCGCTGAGCGACACGGATCTTGAGCTCTTCGGGCCGGAGACCGCCGCGCTTTTGCCGCAGCTGGAGCGCCGCGGACTGCTGCGGCGGCGCAGCGGCGGCTGGTACTGGACGCGGCGGGAACGGGCGGCCGACCTCACCGACATCCGCGGCGAGGGCGGCAGGCCCGTCCAGGTGGTCGAGGCGGGGACCGGGCGTCTGCTCGGGACCGTCGACGCGGGCGCCGCGCACACCACCGTCCACGAGGGCGCCGTCCACCTGCACCAGGGCCGCACCTACCTCGTCCGGCACCTGGACCTGGAGGACTCCGTCGCGCTGGTGGAGCGGGCCGACCCGCCGTACTCGACCATGGCCCGCGACACCACGGCGATCTCCGTCCTCGACGAGGACCTGGTGGAGGAGTGGGGCGGGGCCCGCCTCCACTTCGGCTCCGTCGAGGTCACGCATCAGGTCGTCTCCTTCCTCCGCCGTCGGCTGATCACCAACGAGGTGATGGGCGAGACCAAGCTGGACCTGCCGCCCCGTACGCTGCGCACCCGCGCCGTGTGGTGGACGGTCACCGACGACCAGCTCGAGGCCGCGCGCATCCACCCCGAGGAACTGCCCGGCGCACTCCACGCCGCTGAGCACGCCTCCATCGGCCTCCTCCCGCTCTTCGCCACCTGCGACCGCTGGGACATCGGCGGGGTCTCCGTGCCGCTCCACCAGGACACCGGGGCGCCGACCGTCTTCGTGTACGACGGTCATCCCGGGGGCGCGGGCTTCGCGGAACGGGCCTTCCGCACCGCCCGGAGCTGGCTCACCGCCACCCGAGAGGCGATCGCCTCCTGCGAGTGCGAGTTCGGCTGCCCCTCCTGCGTGCAGTCGCCCAAGTGCGGCAACGGCAACGACCCGCTGGACAAGCAGGCCGCGGTACGCCTGCTCGACGTGCTCCTCGCGACGGCTTCGGAGTCCGGTCCCGCGTCTCCCGCGAAGGCTCCGGATCCGGAGTCCTGAGGCCCGGCCCGGGCGCGGACCCGGGCGGGCCCGACCGCGGCCGTGACGTCGGCGACCTCACCGCTGACCGCGCAGCGCACCAGCCGGGCGTGCTGGGCGGCGGCCACCCGTCCAGCCACGGCGCAGGCCTCGGCGCGGCCCCGCAGGGCGTGGTCGGCTGCGGCGAGCGCCGCAAGGTCCGCCGCGGCACCCGCGCGGTGCCGTGCCGCGACGGCGGCGCCGAACGCCAGCACGATGCAGGCGGCCAGCGCCAGCAGTGCCCCCAGCAGGGCCGTCCACACCGTTGCGGAGCCCCGGTCTCTCCCGCGCCGGCTCACGGCCCCTCCCCCGGTCCCTCCACGGCGGCGACCGCCTCGCCGCGCAGGGTGAGGGACAGGGAGCGGGCCTCGACCGTGACCCGGACCAGGCCGCCCTCCCGGTGGACCGCGATGGCGGCCTCCCCGGGAGCGGCGGTACGGGTGGTGCGCAGCACCGCTTCGTCAGGCTCGTCGCGGGCAGCCGCACGGGCTCCGGCCCGTGCCGCATCGACACAGCGAATCTGAGCGGCCGCCGCAGCCAGCCCCCAGAGCAGCAGCGCCGTGAGGAACACCAGCGACGGGATGACCACCGCGGCCTCCGCCGTGACGTAGCCGCCGTCGCGGCGGCGTTCAGAACGCCACATCGAGGGCCCTCTTGATGAGCCCGCCGAGCGCGGAGCTGACCGCCCCCGAGGTGACCACCTTGTAGAGCACGGCCGCGAAACCGCAGGCCGCCAGTGTGCCCACGGCGTACTCGGCCGTGGTCATCCCGCGGTCGCCGGTACGGCACCGGCGGCTCAGCTTCCTCAGACAACGCATGACGCGCATGGGAGTCCCCCTTCACTCACTGTCAGTTCGTCTGTCTTCAGTTCGTCGTGTTCGCCGTGTTCAGTTCGTCGTTCCGGCGAGGATCGCCCCCGCCAGGCCCATCACCACCGGCGCGACCCCCACGAGCAGGAAGGCCGGCAGAAAGCACAGCCCCAGCGGAGCGGTGATCAGCACCCCGGCGCGGCGTGCGCGCGCCGCGCCGATACGGGCGTGCTCCGCGCGGCATCCGGCGGCGAGGCGCGCGATCTCCCAGGCCGGCGGCACTCCCGTCGTGGTGGCGCGCTCCAGGCACCGGGCGAGCTCACGGCAGCCGAGCCGGTCCAGCCGTCCCCAGCACTGCGCGGGTTCGCCGCCCAGACGCAGCTCGGCGGCGGCGCGGGTGAGCGCCTCACCGAGCGGCCCGCCGAGGGACGGCCCGACGGCCTCCGCGGCCTCGCGCGGCCCCGCACCGGCGGCGACGCAGGCGGCCATCAGATCGGCCGCCAGCGGCAGCTGACGCGCGGCCCGGGACTGCTCCGCGGATTCAGCGGGCCGTGGCCGCCGCTGCCGGCGGCGCAGCACCCACGCGGCGCCGAGCCCGGCCGCCGCTCCGACGGCACCGCCCACGAGGGCGAGCACCCCCAGGGCGACCCCGGCGACCGCCGCCCAGTCCCGTACGAGGCCCGTCCCCGGCCGTCCCCGGATCCGCCGGACCCGGGGCGCCGCGCCCATGAGCAGCCGGAGCCTGCGCCGAGCGACGCGCTCGCTCCGGGCGGAAACGAGGACGATCGCGACGCTCAGGGCGGCGGCCGCGCAGGCGACGGCCATCCCCAGCCTGTGGACAGCGTCACCGCTCATGGCCCGCCCTCCGCCGTCCGGACGATGCGGGCGGTCCAGGCGAGCCCCGCCCCCTCCAGAAGCCCTCCGACGGCCAGACAGCCGAGCCCCGCGGGCGTGCGCAGCAAGGTGCCCAGCGGATCGGCGCCCAGCCCGGCTCCCAGCACCAGCCCGAAACCGGGCAGGAGGGCCAGCATGGCCACGGTGGAGCGGGGCGCCGAGAGCTGTGCCCTCAGCTCCTCGCGCTGATCGCGCTCGGCGCCCAGAGCTGCCGCGACCCGGTCCAGTCCGTCCGCGAGCCCCGCACCGCCGTCCACGGCCACCTGCCAGCACGCCGCCACGCCGGAGAGCCCCTCGGCGCCCTCCGACCGGGCAGCGGCCCGCAGGGCCGCCGGCACATCACCGCCGAACCGGGCAGCGGCCAGCAAGGGAAGTGCGACTTCCGACAGGCCGGGGTGTTCCGGCCAGCCCTCGCGGCCCAGGGCACCGGCCAGGGCGGCGGGTGGGGCCAGCCCGGCCCGCAGATCGCCGGCGACCGCCGCGCACAGCGCGCCCACGGCCGCGGACCGCCGTTCTGCCGCCGCGCGCCGTTCGCGCCCGCGCAGCCAACGCCCGGCGAGCGGCACCGCGGCCGCCCCCAGCAGGACCGGAAGCGCCGATCCGGCGGCCAGTCCCGCGACCAGCCCGGCCGGCAGCGCCAGCACTTCGCGGCCCAGGCGCCAGCCGAACCGCACCCGGAACGGCTCCAGCACCCCGCTCAGACGGCTCTGGATGCCTCCGGGCCCCAGGAGCGCACCGGACGCCCCATGGGCCTCGGAAGCACCGTAGAACAACGTCCGTGCTCTGCGCAGCACTTCGTCCCGCGCACACAGCATCCAAGCCGCAGTGCCCACGCACGCGGTGAGGAGGAGCACCACGGCGTTCATGGCCGCCCCCTCTCGCAGAGCGCGGCCAACCGCCCCCACCCCGGGCCGCGTTCGCCCCCGCTCAGGGCGGGGACCGTGAAGACGATCCCGTCCCGCCCGCGCTCGAGAACGTGGACCTCGGAGACCCGGCGCCGGCCCGCGCGGTCCCGGACCAGATGCACCACCACCGACAAGGCGGCGGCCAGTTGGCTGTGCAGCGCGGCACGGTCGAGACCCGCCACGGCGCCCAGCGCCTCCAGCCGGGCCGGCACGTCACCCGCGGCGTTGGCGTGGACAGTCCCGCAGCCGCCTTCATGGCCGGTATTGAGCGCTCCCAGCAGATCGAGGACCTCAGGGCCGCGTACCTCGCCGACCACCAGTCGGTCCGGCCGCATGCGCAGTGCCTGCCGTACGAGGTCCCGCAGGGTGACCAGCCCGGCGCCTTCCTGGTTGGCGGGCCGGGTCTCCAGCCGTACGACATGCGGATGGCGCGGCCGCAGCTCGGCGGAGTCCTCGGCGAGCACGATGCGCTCGCCCGGTGGGACGAGGCCGAGCAGGCAACTCAGCAGTGTGGTCTTGCCGGAGCCGGTGCCACCGGAGACCAGGTACGAGACGCGGGCGTCCAGCAGGGCCCGCAGGAGCGCGGCCGTGCCGCCGTCCATGCTGCCGGCGGCCACCAGTTCGTCCAGGGTGAAGGCCCGGGTGCGGACGACCCGCAGGGACAGGCACGGGGCGCCGACCACCACCGGTGGTAGCACCGCGTGCAGCCGTGTGCCGTCCGGCAGCCGCGCGTCCACCCAGGGCCGGGCGTCGTCCAGCCGCCGGCCGGCCGCGGAGGCGAGCCGTTGGGCGAGCCTGCGCACGGCCGCCGCGTCCGCGAACCGCACCTCGGTGCGCTCCAGTCCGGCGCCGCGGTCGACCCACACCTCGTCCGGCCCGTTCACCAGCACATCGGTGACGTCCGGTTCGGCGAGCACCACCTCCAGGGGCCCCGCACCGACCATCTCCGACCGCAGGGCGGCCACCACGTCGAGCACCTCGGTGTCTCCGAGCAAGCGGCCCTGGGCCCGCAGCGCCGCGGCCACACCCGCCGGCGTGGGCTCGTCGCCGGAGGAGGCCAGACGCAGCCGCACGGCGTCGAGCAGGGCGGGCGTCACGACATCGGCGCTCATGCGGCCACGCTCCCGCCGTCGGCCAGTGCCGCCGTGAGGAAGGCCGAGCAGAACACGGACAACGGGCCCCGGCCGCTGCCGCCCGGCGCCTCCCCGCTGTCGAGCGCGGCGGGCAGGCCGGGCTCCGGCAACAGCTCACCGGCGAGCGGGAGCCCGACCAGCTCGGCGAGTGTCTCGTCGGTGAGCCCCGAGGTGAAGGGGCCTCTGGCGACGACCCGCAGGTCGCGCAGCACCATGGCCATCCGGGAGGCCACCCGCCCGGCGGCCGCGACCGCGCGCAGCTCGGCGGGAACGACCAGCAGACCGACATCGATCTGGGCGAGCGCCTCGGCCACGGCATCGTCCATCCGGCGCGGCAGGTCCACGACCACCACCCCGCCGCGCCGCCGGGCGGCTCCCATCACCGACCGCATGGCCTGGGGCGGGATGACGACGGTGTCGCCGCGGTCCCAGCTGAGCACGCTCAGCGCGTGGGTGCGGGGCAGCGACTCCTCCAGAGCCCCGCCGTTGACCCGGCCCCGCGACTCGGCGAGGTCCGGCCAGCGCAGCCCGCCCACCCGTTCGGCCCCGAGCAGCACATCCAGTCCGCCGCCGAGCGGATCGGCGTCGACGAGCATCGTGCGGCGCCCGGAACGAGCGGCTGTGACGGCCATCGCGCAGGCCAGGGTGCTGGCCCCCGCGCCGCCGCGGCCGCCGACGACTCCGATCGTCAGTGCCGGTTCCCCCGCGCCTTCCGCCACGTCGGCGATCCGGTCGGCCAGCCACGCCTCGGCGTCGGGCAGGAAGGCGACGTGCTCGGCGCCGACGTCCACGGCGCGGCGCCACACCTCCGGATCGTCCAGGTCCCTTCCGATGAGGAGCACGCCCTGGCGGCGACGCGCCGTCCCCGGCACCCGGCGGGTGTCCGTGGCGCCGACCAGCACCAGCGGCGCGGACTCCCAGCTGCCCGGCGCCGGCGGGACCCCGAAGGCGACCTCCGGCTCCGCACCCGCCGCGGCACACAGACGCAGCAGGTCGTCCAGGAGCGCCCCGTCCTCGGTGACGATGAGCGGACCCCCTCCTGAATCGTTCTTTCCACGAGACCGTGGCGATGTCCTCCCGGACATCGGTCCTCCACTCGTTCCTTTTGCCGCAGCGTTGAATGATTCGGCGACCACGTCGTCCCCCTCGCTCGTTCCGGACCTGCTGCCGGTTCCGGGCAGATCACCGGACGCCTCCGCGTCCCGTATTCGCACGCCGTCAGCGTCCCGCGAGTCGCCGAAATTTGATGATCTTGGTGGCATTCTGTGAATAACCAGTCTGTTGTGGATATCTCCGCCACCCGCCCGAGTGGCTTCGCCCGAGCAGCACAACGAATGCGAGCCGTCACTCGCTGTAGTCGATCAAAGCAAAAGACCGGCCCCCCGCGGAAACCGCGGGGGGCCGGTCACACGCCGGGCGCGTACGGACTCATGGCCTGTATATGCCCCCGGACATGCGACGACCCCCGCCGGGGGGGAGAGCGGGGGTCGTCCCCACGGTCCGACTCGGGGGGGGAGGAGCCAGACCGGGTTAGCACGGTCGCGAACGATCCGTGACTTCCATGGTGTACCCGAAGGCCTTCTCAGGCAAACCCACGCGCAGGAGCTTACGCCGAATGGTGGGTCCCTATGCTCGTCCTCGTGGAAAACCACCTGTCGCCGCGCACCGCCGCGTTCTTCGATCTCGACAAGACGGTGATCGCCAAGTCGAGCACTTTGGCGTTCAGCAGGCCGTTCTACCGCGGCGGCCTCATCAACCGCCGCGCCGTACTTCGGACCGCGTACGCCCAGTTCGTCTATCTGCTCGGCGGCGCGGACCACGACCAGATGGAGGGGATGCGGAAGTACCTCTCCGACATGTGCCGCGGCTGGAACGTGCAGCAGGTGCGGGAGATCGTGGCCGAGACCCTCCACGACCTCATCGACCCCATCATCTACGACGAGGCCGCCTCACTCATCGAGGAGCACCACCTGGCCGGCCGCGATGTCGTCATCGTCAGCGCCTCGGGCGCAGAGGTCGTCGAGCCCATCGGCGAGATGCTCGGCGCCGACCACGTCATCGCCACCCGGATGGCGGTCGAGGACGGCTGCTACACCGGCCGCATCGAGCACTACGTCTACGGACCGGCCAAGGCGCGGGCCATCACGGAGCTCGCCGCGCTCGAGGGCTACGACCTCAAGCGTTCCTTCGCCTACAGCGACTCGGTGACCGACATCCCGATGCTGGAGTCCGTCGGCCACCCGTACGCGGTCAACCCCGACCGCGGGCTGCGGAGGGAAGCCTCGTCACGCGAATGGCCGACGCTCACCTTCAGCCGCCCCGTCCGGCTGCACCAGCGGGTGCCCGCCCTGACGATACCTTCGGGGCCCGTGCTGGCGTTGGCCGCCGTCGGCGCGGCCGCCGCCACAGCGGGACTGGTCTGGTACGCGGCCCGGCGGCGCAGGCTCACGCCGGCCTGACAGCGCGCCACGTGCATTCGAGTGATTCGCGCTGATTCTTCCCCATACGCAAAGACCCGCGGCGAGGGCTTCCGGTGCGGCCGAAGGTGCAGTACAAAGGTTGTACGGCCCGCGAGACCACGGACTTCCGCGAGGAACTCCGCCGCACCGGCCCCACGGACCGAGCACGACAGTCGGGAACCCACGCGACGCGGACCCGCTGACCGGGTCGGCCGCACCAGGTGACGGGCGAAGTCCCCGACCTGATGGGCAGCAATCGTGCACGCCTGGTACCCCGGCCGTCGTGCCGGCGGCGGCACCCGCTCGGTGCCGCCGCATCTCTTTGGTCCCGGCCGCCCCCCACGCCCGGCCGCGCACGCCCGCTACGCGGCACCGCGCTGCAGCGCCTCACAGACGGCCACGCTCTCCCGTACGCCCAGACCGACCGCGTGCCCACAGTGGGAGATCCATGCCGCCATCCCCTCGGGGGTGCCGGAGGCGTAGCCCCGCAGGGCCTTCAGATGGTCCGCGCGCCCGAGCTCGGCGTGTCCGACCTCCGCGGGACAGATGGACTTGGGGTCCAGACCGCTCCCGACGAGGACGATGCGCTGCGCGGCCCGCGCCACGAGACCATTGTGCGAATTGAACGGCCGCAGGCACAGCAGCTCGCCGTGCACGATCGCGGCCACGACCAGCGCGGGCGCATCGCTGCCCGCCAGCAGCAGGCCGGCGAGCCCGTCGAGCCGCGCCAGGACCTCCGCGGACTGCGGCAGCGGGAACTCGGCGTCGTCAAGGAGCGGATCGTCGACCTTCTCGCCCGCCAGCCGCGGGCGGCCGACCGTCTCGTCCGGCAGCGTGCCGCCGGCCGCCACGAGGTGCAGCCGGGCCAGCGCCTGCAGCGGCGACTGCCGCCAGACGGAGAGCAACTGGCCGGACTCCGCGGTGAGTCGCAGCGCGGCGCCCACCACCCGCGACTCGCCGTCCGAGGAGAAGTCGCTGCGTCTGCGCACCTCTTCCAGCGCCCAGTCGGCGCCTGCGAGCGCGGCGGAACCGCGTGCGCCGCGCAACGCCGCCTCCGAGGACACCTCGTTGGAGCGTCGGCGCATCACCCGGTGCCCGTAGACCTGGTCCACGGCCTTGCGCACGGAGTCCACCGACTCGGCGACACCGGGGAGCGAAGCAAGGACGGCGAGCGGATCAGCTGACGTACCCATACCCCCGACCCTACGCATCCCCCATGGCGCGCCGGCGGGCGAGGGGGCATCGTCACCCGCACCGGGAGCCGCCGCCGACCGCACGATGCCGGTCGGAGTCCAGCCGCCATGGGCCGGCGAAGGCCGGGAAGGGGGTGCGGATGCCCACCGACGGGTGAACTCCGGTGGCGCAGGCTGCGGGAGAGCCAGCCTCGACACTACGCTTAACGAACATGAAGATCGCTTTCGTCGGAAAGGGAGGCAGTGGCAAGACCACGCTGTCCTCCCTTTTCGTCCGCCACCTGGCAGCCGCTCACGTCCCCGTCGTCGCCGTCGACGCCGACATCAACCAGCACCTCGGCCCGGCGCTCGGCCTCGACGAGGAGGAAGCCGCCGCCCTCCCGGCCATGGGCGCCCACCTCCCGGAGATCAAGGAGTACCTGCGCGGCACCAACCCCCGGATCACCTCCGCCGAGTCGATGATCAAGACGACCCCGCCCGGCGAGGGCTCCCGCCTGCTGCGGATCACCGAGGACAATCCCGTCTACTCCGCCTGCGCCCGGCCCGTCACGCTCGACGGCGGCGAGGCGCGACTGATGGTCACCGGCCCCTTCACCGAGTCCGACCTGGGGGTGGCCTGCTACCACTCGAAGGTCGGGGCAGTGGAGCTGTTCCTCAACCATCTGGTCGACGGCCGCGAGGAGTACGTCGTCGTCGACATGACGGCCGGCAGCGACTCCTTCGCCTCCGGCATGTTCACCCGTTTCGACCTGACCTTCCTGGTCGCCGAACCGACCCGCAAGGGAGTGGCGGTCTACCGCCAGTACAAGGAGTACGCCCGGGACTTCGGCGTCGCCCTGCACGTCGTCGGCAACAAGGTGCAGGGCCCGGACGACGTGGACTTCCTGCGCTCGCACGTGGGCGACGACCTGCTGGTCACCGTGGCGCACTCGGACTGGGTGCGCGCCATGGAGAAGGGCCGCTCGCCGCGGTTCGGCGAGCTGGAGGAGCCCGTCCGTGCCGCGCTGCGGTCGATGCGGGACGCCGCGGACGCCTCCTACGAGCGGCGGGACTGGGAGCGCTACACCCGCCAGATGGTCCACTTCCACCTCCGGAACGCGGAGAGCTGGGGCAACGCACGGACCGGCGCGGACCTCGCCTCGCAGGTCGACCCCGGCTTCGTCCTGAGCGAACGGTTCACCCTCACTGGCTAATCGTTCGTCCGTTCGGGCGAATCCTCGTTCATGAGCCCTTTGTCTGCATTACCCTCCATTTACCGACTCTTGGGAGTAGTCAAGTAATCACCTTCCGTTACTTTCAAGGCCGAGAGCACCCGCCGCACAGCCGTGACCACGACCGTGTACGCGCACCCGACGTACGCAGCCGCGCAGCCCCGGAGGAGACGGGAACATGCACGCCACGCCAGAATCACAGACGCCGCAGTCACAGACGCCGCAGTCACAGACCCCACCGCAGGATCTGTCACCGCCGCCCCGCGCCGCCGAAGGGACCTCCGTCGTCTGGCGGCACGACCTCTCGGCCTCGATCACCGTCTTCCTGATCGCCGTTCCGCTGTCGCTGGGCATCGCCCTGGCCACCGGAGCGCCCCTGCAGTCGGGGCTGGTCGCCGCCGTCGTCGGCGGCATCGTCGTCGGGCTCATGGGCGGTGCGCCGCTGCAGGTAAGCGGCGCCGCCACCAGTTTGGTGGTGGTCACCGCCGAACTCGTCCACCGCTACGGCTGGCGGACCACGTGCGCCATCACCGTGCTGGCCGGACTCGTCCAGATCGCCCTCGGCGCCCTGCGGGTGGCACGGGCGGCGCTCGCCGTCAGCCCGGCGATCGTGCACGGCATGCTGGCGGGCATCGGCGCCGCCATCGCGCTCGCCCAGTTCCATGTCGTCCTCGGCGCACGTCCGGACGGCTCGACGCTCGCCAACCTGCTGGCCCTGCCGCAGGAGCTGGCGTCCCCGCACACCGGCGCACTGTCGATCGCAGCGGTGACGGTGCTCGTGCTGATCTGCTGGCCGCGCCTTCCCGGACGGGCCGGCAAGGCGCTGCGCACCGTCCCGGCGCCCCTCGCCGCCATCGTGACGGCGACCGCCGTCGGCATCCCCGTCGCCGCGCCGAGGGTGGAGCTTCCCGCCTGGCACACGGTGGCGCTGCCCGGGCTGCCGCACGGGCCGGTGCTCGGCATCGCCGCCGCCGTCCTGACCGTCGCCCTGGTCGCGAGCATGGAGTCACTGCTGTCGGCGGTGGCGATCGACAAACTGCGTGCCGGGCGCGGGGCACCCGGGGACGCCGTCCCGGCCCGCCTGAACCGGGAGCTGCTCGGCCAGGGCACGGCGAACGTGGTCTCGGGCCTGCTCGGCGGGCTGCCGGTGGCCGGCGGCGCCATCCGCGGCTCGGCGAACGTGGCCGCGGGCGCGCGCACACGTCGGGCCACCGCACTCCACGGTGTGTGGGTGCTGCTCTGCGCCGGGCTGCTGGCCGGACTGCTGGAGCACATCCCGCTCGCCGCCCTTGCCGCCCTGGTCATGGTGGTCGGCGTGAAGATGGTGAGCTTCGCGCACATCAAGCACGTACAGCGGCACCGGGAGTTCCCCGTCTACGCGGCGACACTCGGAGCGGTGCTGCTGCTCGGCGTGCTGGAGGGGATCCTGACCGGCATCGCGGTGGCCGTCTTCCTGTCGCTGCGCCGGCTCACCCACACCCGGATCACGGTGACGGAGGAGTCCGGCGTCCATCAGGTGCAGGTGAGCGGGCAGTTGACCTTCCTCGCGGTGCCACGGCTGACGCGGGCGCTGGCCGAGGTGCCGGACGGCGCCAGCGCCGTGATCACCCTGGACGGCTCCTTCATGGACCACGCTGCCTACGAATCGCTGCAGCACTGGTGCGACGGGTACCGGGCGCGGGGAGGCTGGGCGACCCTCACAAGCCGGGCGGGCACGCCGATCTCGGTCCCCTCCGGCATGCACGCCTGCCGCCCCTGGACACCGTGGCGCAACCATCACTGCACCAAGCCGGGCACGCGGGCGGGGGCCGCCGGGCAGCTGGTGGGCGGACTCAGCGCCTTCCAGCGCAACACGGCGCCGCTGGTCAGGGACGAGTTGGCACGCCTCGCCCGCGAGGGGCAGCGGCCCACCCAGCTCTTCCTGACCTGCGCCGACTCCCGCCTGGTCACCAGCATGATCACTTCCAGCGGGCCCGGCGACCTGTTCACCGTCCGCAACGTCGGCAACCTCATGCCGCCGCTGGGGGAGGACGCCTCCTGCGACTCGGTGGGCGCCGCCATCGAGTACGCGGTGGAGGTGCTGGAGGTCGGCAGCATCACGGTGTGCGGCCACTCCGGGTGCGGCGCCATGCAGGCGCTGCTCAGCGGGGCGGGCCACGAGCCGGGGGCGCAGACCCCGCTGGCGCGGTGGCTGCGGCACGGGCGTCCGAGCCTCGCCCGCCTGGAGCGGACGGGCCCGATCGGCCGCGGCGAGGTCGCCCTCGCCACCCGCCCGGTGGCCGACGACCTCGAACGGCTCTGCCTCGTCAACGTGGTGCAGCAGCTGGACCATCTGATGGCCCACGCCGGCGTCGCTCGCAGGGTGGCGGAAGGCACGCTGCAGCTGCACGGCATGTACTTCCACGTCGCCGAAGCCCAGACCTATGTCCTGGACGCCGGCAGCGGGATGTTCTCCGCCGTACGCCCCGAGGTGCTCGACGCGGTCTGACGGGCTCCGCAGCGGCAATCGCCCCTCCCGTCCCGGCCCCTCGGCCTGCGCCGACGGGCCGGGACGGGGCGCACGGGCCGACATGCGGGGACGACCGGGACGGGCCGGGACAGGCGAGGACGACCGGGGTTGGGTCTCGCGGGGCGGGTGGGGCGCCTGACCGTGACAGGTCTAAACCAATATTCGCCGTGAACCCTTGTCTTTCCGCCCCTCCGCTGGTGAGCTATGGCGTGGGACACAAGAGGACACCCTGCAAAGGAGCACGGCGTGAGCAACGAGAGCCTGGCCAACCTTTTGAAGGAGGAGCGCCGGTTCGCTCCGCCCGCCGAGCTGGCGGCCGGTGCCAATGTGACCGCGGAGGCCTACCGCCAGGCCGGTGACGACCGACTGGGCTTCTGGGCGGCGCAGGCCCGCCGGCTGACCTGGGCGAAGGAACCGACCGAGACCCTGGACTGGTCCAACCCGCCGTTCGCGAAGTGGTTCGTCGACGGCACCCTCAACGTCGCCTACAACTGCGTCGACCGGCATGTCGAGGCCGGCAACGGCGACCGGGTGGCGATCCACTTCGAGGGCGAGCCCGGTGACGGTCGCGCCATCACCTACGCCGAGCTCAAGGACGAGGTGAGCCGCGCCGCTAACGCCCTGAGCGAACTGGGTGTGACGGCCGGCGACCGGGTCGCGATCTACCTGCCCATGATCCCCGAAGCCGTCGTGGCGATGCTGGCCTGCGCCCGCGTCGGCGCCGCGCACTCGGTGGTCTTCGGCGGCTTCTCGGCCGACGCTCTGGCCGCCCGCATCGCCGACGCCGACGCCAAGGTCGTCATCACCGCCGACGGCGGCTACCGCCGCGGCAAGCCGTCTGCCCTCAAGCCCGCCGTGGACGAGGCGGTGGGACGCTCCGCGGGTGTGGAGAAGGTGCTCGTGGTGCGCCGCACCCGCCAGGAGGTCGCCTGGACCGAGGGCCGGGACGTGTGGTGGCACGAGGTCGTCGAACGGCAGTCCGCCGAGCACACCCCCGAGGCCTTCCCGGCCGAGCACCCGCTCTTCATCCTCTACACCTCCGGCACCACGGGTAAGCCGAAGGGCATCCTGCACACCTCGGGCGGCTACCTGACGCAGACCTCCTACACCCACCACGCCGTCTTCGACCTGAAGCCGGAGTCGGACGTCTACTGGTGCACCGCCGACGTCGGCTGGGTCACCGGCCACTCGTACATCGTCTACGGCCCACTGGCCAACGGCGCCACCCAGGTGCTCTACGAGGGCACCCCGGACACCCCGCACCAGGGCCGCTTCTGGGAGATCGTGCAGAAGTACGGGGTCACCATCCTCTACACCGCCCCCACGGCGATCCGCACCTTCATGAAGTGGGGCGACGACATCCCCGCCAAGTTCGACCTGTCCTCGCTGCGCGTCCTGGGCAGTGTCGGAGAGCCGATCAACCCCGAGGCGTGGATCTGGTACCGCGAGCACATCGGCGGCGGCCGCTGCCCCATCGTGGACACCTGGTGGCAGACCGAGACCGGCGCCATGATGATCTCCCCACTGCCCGGCGTGACGGAGACCAAGCCCGGCTCCGCGCAACGCCCGCTGCCCGGCATCTCCGCGACCGTGGTGGACGACGAGGCCCGCGAGGTGCCCAACGGCTCCGGCGGCTACCTCGTCCTCACCGAGCCGTGGCCGTCGATGCTCCGCACCATCTGGGGCGACGACCAGCGCTACCTGGACACGTACTGGTCCCGCTTCGAGGGCCGCTACTTCGCGGGCGACGGCGCGAAGAAGGACGAGGACGGCGACATCTGGCTGCTGGGCCGGGTGGACGACGTCATGCTCGTCTCGGGCCACAACATCTCCACGACCGAGGTCGAGTCGGCCCTCGTCTCGCACCCGAAGGTCGCCGAGGCCGCCGTGGTGGGCGCCGCGGACGCGACCACCGGCCAGGCCATCGTCGCCTTCGTGATCCTGCGGGGCACCGCGGCCGCCGAGGACGGCGAGGAGCTCATCGCCGCACTGCGCGACCACGTCGCCAAGGCGCTCGGCCCGATCGCCAAGCCGAAGCGGATCCTCACGGTCGCCGAGCTGCCGAAGACCCGTTCCGGCAAGATCATGCGGCGCCTGCTGCGCGATGTCGCCGAGAACCGGGAACTGGGAGACGTCACCACCCTGACGGACTCCACGGTCATGACCCTCATCCAGTCCAAGCTCCCGAGCGCCGCGAGCGAGGACTGACCCGTTCGCGCCACCCGGCCGAGGGGCCCCTCCGGGGCCCCTTCGCGTTTCGCCCTGGGGCTGGTGGCGGGCAAGGCGGTCGGCGTGTCGGCGGTACCTGGTCGGCGGCCCGCTTCACCCGGGCGGAGCTCCAGCCCGGTCCGGCCTGGCTCGACGTCCTGGCCCTCGCCACGCTCACCGGAATCGGCTTCACGGTCTCGCTGCTCATCGGCGAGCCGGCCTTCGAGGGCGACGAAGCGCTGGCAGCGCAGGTCAAGGCGGCCGTCCTGATCGGCTCGTCCGTCTCGGCCGTGCTGGCCGCGGTGCAGCGGAAGCTCCGCAACGACCGGTACCGCCGCATCTGCGAGGAGGAGGAGCGCGACGAGGACCGGGACGGCGTCCCGGACGTCTACGAGTGGGCGGACCCCGAGTTCCACCTGTGCATGGCCGCGATCCATGAGGCGAAGGCCGCCGAGCACCGCAGCTCGCGGAAGTGGCGCGCTCCGTGGGCAGCGGCGAGGATGAGTCGGGCATGATCGGGGGTAACCCGATTGCCCCGGATGACGACTGACGCACCATGACGACGACGGAGGACGCGATGAGCCGAGCGGACGAGCCCCTGGACATGGGGGTGACCGTGAGCCCGAACGGAAGCCGCAGTCTCGGTCAGCTCTTCGCTTCCGCGACGGCGGACCTGTCCGAGCTGGTCCACGAGGAGGTCGCCCTCGCCAAGGCGGAGCTGAGGCAGGACATGAAGCGCGCCGGCACGGGCGGTGGGGCGGTGGGCGCCGCCGGCGTCCTGGCGCTGTTCTCGCTGCCGGTGCTCAGCTTCGCGGCGGCGTACGGCATCCACAACCTGGGGCTGGGCCTGGCGTGGTCGTTCCTGATCGTCGGCGCCGCGTATCTGGTGCTGGCCGGCGTGCTGGGCCTGGTGGCGCGCTCGAAGTTCAAGAAGATCAAGAAGCCGGAGCGCAGCATCAGCTCGGCGAAGCAGACCGCGGCGGTGCTGCAGGGCGTCAAGCCGCACCCCCGTCCCGCCCCCTCCGGCGGGACGGAGGCCACGGTACGGGCCAAGGTGTGACACGCTCAGGGCATGACGGTCGTTGACGGTTCCCCGGCGGTGCGCATCGACGGGCCCTGGATCCACCGGGACGTCGCCGCGAACGGCGCCCGCTTCCACACCGCCGAGCTCGGTGACGGCCCGCTGGTGCTGCTGCTGCACGGCTTCCCGCAGTTCTGGTGGACCTGGCGGCACCAGCTGACCGCGCTGGCCGAAGCGGGTTTCCGGGCCGTCGCGATGGACCTGCGCGGGGTGGGCGGCAGCGACCGCACGCCTCGCGGCTACGACCCCGCCAATCTGGCGCTCGACGTCACCGGCGTGATCCGCTCGCTCGGCGAGCCGGACGCCGCGCTGGTCGGCCACGACCTCGGGGGTTACCTGGCCTGGACGGCGGCGGCGATGCGGCCCAAGCTCGTCCGGCGGCTCGCGGTGTGCTCCATGCCGCACCCTCGGCGCTGGCGCTCCGCCATGCTGACCGACCTGCGGCACAGCGCGGCCGGCGGCTACGTGTGGGGGTTCCAGCGCCCGTTCGTCCCGGAGCGGCAACTCGTCGCGGACGACGCGGCCCTGGTGGGACGGCTGCTGCGGGACTGGTCCGGGCCGCGGCTGCCGGAGGACGACGCGGTGGACGCCTACCGCAGGGCGATGCTCATCCCGTCGACGGCGCACTGTTCGATCGAGCCGTTCCGCTGGATGGTGCGCTCGCTGGCCCGGGTGGACGGCTTCCAGTTCAACCGGCGCATGAAGCGCCCGGTGCGGGTGCCCACGCTGCATCTGCACGGTTCCCTGGACCCGGCGATGCGGGCCCGGCACGCCGCGGGCAGCGGGGAGTACGTCGAGGCGCCGTACCGCTGGCGGCTCTTCGACGGGCTGGGGCACTTCCCCCACGAGGAGGATCCGGCGGCGTTCTCGGCCGAACTGGTCAACTGGCTGAAGGATCCCGAGCCCGACCGCTGATCCGGTATGACGATCGGGCCACATGCCGGGCGCATAGGCCAACTGATGGAGTGCCAGGTGGTTATCGACCTTGCACCCCGGGCAGAGAGCTCGACATGAGCTGGACGCACCACCACCGTGACGTGTCACGCGACCGCCGCGCCGACAGGGCGCGGACCACCACCGGGACGCGGGCCCCGGACCATCGGTCCGGAGGCTCCCGACTCGGCATCCCCCACATCCTCAGGCGCCGCGCCCGCTGGGTGGGCGCCCGGCTGAGGCATACCCGCGGCGACTGACCGCCCGGCCCCTCATCGGGGCCGGCGCCCCGGACGCATCCCAGGGGACATCACAGGGCGCAGCCCTGGGTGCCGACCTGCGAGGTCGCCGTCCGCCCGGCCCGGACGTCCGGCGCGACCTCGTCCGCCGTCAGGGCGTAGCCCGTGTCCGCGTCGTCGCGGGACTTGGCGAACACCACGCCGTACACCTTCCCCTCGGGGGTGAGCAGCGGTCCGCCGGAGTTGCCCTGGCGGACCAGCGTGTACAGCGAGTAGACATCGCGCTCGACGGTGCCCCGGTGGTAGATGTCCGGGCCGGAGGCGGGGATGCGGTCGCGCACCCGGGCGGCACGGACGTCGAAGCCGCCGTTCTCCGGGAAGCCGGCGACGATCGCGTCGTCACGTGACCGGGCGTCACCGCTGCTGAAGGTCAGGGCGGGCGCGTTCAGGGACGGTACGTCGATGACGGCGATGTCGCGCTGCCAGTCGTAGAGCACGACCTTGCCGTCGTGCACCCGGCCTTCGCCGCCGATCTGCACGGTCGGGTTGTCGACGCCGCCGACGACATGGGCGTTGGTCATCACCCGGTGCGGCGCGAACACAAAACCGGTGCCTTCGAGCACCTTTCCGCAACTCGGCGCCGTGCCGACGACCTTGACGATGCTGCGTCGCGCGCGGCCCACGACCGCGCTGTCGGCGAGCGCCGGGTCGGGGGCGGGGACGGCGGTGATGGGCTCGGTACCGAACGGCGAGAAGACCTGGGGCAGTCCGTTCTGCGCCAGCAGCGAGCTGAAGTCCGCGAACCAGTTGTCGGCCGCGCGCGGCACGATCTGCGCCACCCCCAGCAGCACCCGGGACGAGCGGACCTCACGTCCGAGGCTGGGCAGCGTGGTCGTGGTGGCCAGTGCGGAGCCGATGAGCCAGGCGACCAGCAGCATCGCCAGGACGTTGACCAGGGCGCCGCCGACGGCGTCGATCGCCCGCCCCGGTGACCAGCTGATGTGTGTGCGGACCTTGTTGCCGAGATGTGTGGTGAAGGCCTGACCCACTGACGCGCACACGATGATCAGGACCACCGCGGCGACGACCGCCACCGTGCCGGGCTGTGCGTTGCCGGTGACCGCGTTCCAGATCGCGGGCAGCACGTAGACGGCGACCAGACCGCCGCCGAGGAACCCGACCACCGACATCACGCCGACGATGAATCCCTGGCGGTAGCCCACGATCGCGAACCACACAGCGGCCAGCAGCAGCACGATGTCCAGCACATTCACCCGGACACCGTCTCATGGCGGGTCAGCCCAGCGGGACCGTCTTCGCACGATCCCAGGGTCGTTCCCAACCCGCGTGGTGCAGGATCCGGTCGATCAGGCCCGCGGTGAAACCCCACACCAGGGCGCCCCGCACCAGGAAGGCGGGCCCCTTGTGGCCGCTGGGATGGGTCACCATGGCGCGGTTGGCCGGGTCGGTGAGATCCGTCACGGGCACGGTGAACACCCGTGCGGTCTCGGCCGGATCGACCGCTCCGACCGGCGTGGGCGTACGCCACCAGCCGAGGACCGGCGTCACGACGAAGTCGCTCACCGGAATGTACAGCCGCGGGAGCACCCCGAAGAGCTGCACTCCGGACGGGTCGAGGCCGGTCTCCTCCCACGCCTCGCGCAGCGCGGCCCGCAGCGGGCCCTCGCCCTCCGGGTCGCCGTCCCCGGGATCGAGCGCACCGCCCGGGAAGGAGGGCTGGCCCGCGTGCGAGCGCAGTGAGGCCGCCCGTTCCATCAGGAGCAGTTCTGGTCCCTCGGGCCCCGCGCCGAGGAGGATGAGCACGGCGGAGGGCCTGCCGCCGCTCGGTGGCGGAAGGAGGCGGCTGAGCTGTTCGGGCCGTACTCCGTCGACCGCGCGGACCACCGGGCCGAGCCAGGACGGCAGCCCTTCACGGTCGAGCGCGACGTCGTCTATGTCCGGTCGTGCCTGCGTCACTCCACCTCCAGCGGCGGCGCCGCCTTGCCCGGGAACCCCGGCGGCGGCTTGAGCCGCTGCCCCGGTCCACCGGCCAGCTCGTACTTCAGCAGCTTCCTGGCCTTGTCCGGATCCGTCTCCCCCTCGCCGTACGACGGGCACAGCGGCGCGATCGGGCAGACGCCGCACGCGGGGCGGCGTGCGTGGCACATCCGGCGGCCGTGGAAGATCAGACGGTGCGAGAGCATCGTCCACTCGCTCTTCGGGAAGATCGCCATGATGTCCTGCTCGATCTTCTCCGGCTCCGTCGCGCCGGTCCAGCCGAAGCGGCGGACCAGCCGCTGGAAGTGGGTGTCCACGGTGAGGCCGGGGACGCCGAAGGCGTTGCCGAGCACCACGTTGGCCGTCTTGCGGCCCACGCCCGGCAGCGTCACCAGATCCTCCAGCCGGCCGGGCACCTCGCCGCCGAAGCGGTCCCGCAGCGCCGTTGCGAGCCCGATCAGCGCACGCGCCTTGGCGCGGAAGAAGCCGGTGGGGCGGATGATCTGCTCCAGCTCCTCGGGATCGGCGGCGGCCAGGTCCTCCGGCGTCGGGTAGCGGGCGAACAGCGCGGGCGTGGTCTGGTTGACCCTCAGGTCGGTCGTCTGGGCCGACAGGACCGTGGCGACCAGCAGCTGGAACGGGTTCTCGAAGTCGAGCTCGGGGTGCGCGTAGGGGTAGAGCTCGGCGAGCTCGCGGTTGATCCGGCGCGCCCTGCGCACCATCGCGAGCCGCGACTCGGGGGTGCGGGACGCCCGGGCGCGGGCGGTGGAGCCCGCCCCGGCGGGCTGTTCACTCACAGCGGAATCCGCGGCGACACTCACCCTCCTGGCCCCGCCACTTCGCGTTTTCTTCTGCCCACTTGGCGTATCCGACACCCGGCCAGCCTAAGCCTCGCCACCGACAATCGCCCCGGAGAGCCTCGATCCGGCCCCCGAACGGACCCCCGGAACACAATCACACGAGCACATAAGACAGACTTGTGATTGATCGCACTGTTTTGCTGTCGGGCAGGATGGGGACCGACCCAGCGATGTCGACAAGGAGAGAGCTCGTGGACGACGTTCTGCGGCGCGCACCGCTTTTCGCGGCGCTCGACGATGAGCAGGCCGCTGAACTGCGCGCCTCCATGACGGAGGTCACGCTCGCGCGTGGCGACTCGCTGTTCCACGAGGGCGAACCCGGGGACCGGCTGTACGTCGTCACCGAGGGCAAGGTGAAGCTGCACCGCACCTCCCCCGACGGCCGCGAGAACATGCTCGCCGTCGTCGGCCCCGGCGAGCTGATCGGTGAGCTGTCGCTCTTCGACCCGGGACCGCGTACGGCCACCGCCACCGCGCTGACCGAGGTGAAGCTGCTCGGTCTCGGCCACGGCGACCTCCAGCCGTGGCTCAACGCCCGCCCCGAGGTCTCCACGGCCCTGCTGCGCGCCGTCGCCCGGCGCCTGCGCCGCACCAACGACGTCATGTCCGACCTGGTCTTCTCCGATGTCCCGGGCCGCGTCGCCAAGGCGCTGCTGGACCTGTCGCGCCGGTTCGGCGTGCAGTCGGAGGAGGGCATCCACGTCGTGCACGACCTGACGCAGGAGGAGCTGGCCCAGCTGGTGGGCGCCTCCCGCGAGACGGTCAACAAGGCCCTCGCCGACTTCGCGGGCCGAGGCTGGCTGCGCCTGGAGGCCCGGGCGGTCATCCTGCTGGACGTCGAGCGGCTGGCCAAGCGCTCGCGCTGACGGGCCAGGAGCCGACGCCCGTACCTGTACGAGGGGGGCGCCCACCCCGGGGTGGGCGCCCCCCTCGCGCGTCCGGGTGCGCGGGCGGTCAGATCAGCCCGTGCTCCAGCAAGTAGTCCAGCTGGGCCCGCACCGACAGCTCGGCGGCCGGCCACAGGGCGCGGTCGACGTCCGCGTAGACGTGCGCGACGACCTCGGAAGGCGTCGTCAGACCCTGTTCCACGGCCGTCTCCACCTGGGCGAGGCGGTGGGCGCGGTGGGCGAGGTAGAACTCGACCGCGCCCCGGGCGTCGGCCAGAACCGGGCCGTGGCCCGGCAGGACGGTGGCGACGTCGTCGTGCATCGCCAGGGCCTGCAGCCGGCGCAGCGAGTCCAGGTAGTCGCCCAGCCGTCCGTCGGGGTGGGCGACGACGGTGGTGCCGCGGCCGAGGACGGTGTCGCCGGTGAGCACGGAACGGTCGGCGGGCAGGTGGAAGGAGAGCGAGTCCGACGTGTGCCCCGGGGTGGGCACGACGCGCAGCTCCAGGCCGCCTGTGGTGATGACGTCGCCCGCGACGAGCCCCTCCCCGCCCAGCCGCAGCGCCGGGTCCAGGGCGCGCACCGGCGTGCCGGTCAGCTCGGCGAAGCGGCCGGCGCCCTCGGCGTGGTCGGGATGGCCGTGGGTGAGCAGGGTGAGGGCGATCCGTTTGCCGAGGGAGTGGGCGGTGGAGACCACGGTGTTCAGATGGCCCTCGTCGAGCGGTCCGGGGTCGATGACGACGGCGAGCTCGGAGTCCGGCTCGGCGACGATCCAGGTGTTCGTGCCGTCCAGCGTCATCGGCGAAGGGTTCGGCGCGAGCACGCAGAAGGCACGGGCGGTCGCCCGCCCGCCGACCTGCTCGCGGGGGTCGCCTGGCTGCGGTGCCGGGGTGGTCATTCGGCGGCTCCCATGCGCCGGGTGAACTCCTCGTGGCCGGGCCAGCTCAGCACGATCTCGTCGCCCACGAGGGTGGCCCTCGCCAGCACGGGCGTGAGGTCGCGGCCCTGAGCGGCGCCGCGCAGGGCCGCTTCCGCGCAGTCGTACGGGAGCAGCTCGCGCAGGGTGGCGATGGTCGGCGGCAGCATCGTCATCTCGCCGCGGTCGTAGCCGGCCACCGCCTCGGCGGGGCGCAGCCACACCGTACGGTCCGCCTCGCCCGAGACGTCGCGGGTGCGCTGCCCGGGCGGGAGCGCGGTCACGAAGAACCATGTGTCGTACCGGCGCTCCTCGAACTCCGGGGTGATCCAGCGGGCCCACGGGCCGAGCAGGTCGGAGCGCAGCACCAGGGAGCGGCGTGCGAGGAAGTCGGCGAAGGACAGCTCCCGCGAGACCAGGGCGCGCCGGTCCGCCTCCCACCGCTCACCGGTGGTGTCCGCGACGACGGACGCCTCATCGGGCCCGGCCAGCAGCACGCCGGACTCCTCGAAGGTCTCGCGTACGGCCGCGCACACGATCGCCTGCGCGGAGGCGGGGTCCAGGCCCTCGCCCAGCCGGGCCGCCCAGGCGGCCGGCGAGGGGCCCGCCCAGGCCACCGGCCGCTCGTCGCGCGGGTCCACCCCGCCACCCGGATAGGCGTACGCACCCGCGGCGAAGGCCATCGAGGCCCGGCGCCGCAGCAGGTGCACCGCGGGACCGCCGTCGGTGTCCCGCAGCAGCAGGACGGTCGCCGCACGGCGTGGCACGACGGGCCGCAGGGTGCCCGCGGTGAGGGACCGGATACGGTCGGGCCAGGTCGGCGGGAACCACTGGCCGTTCGTGGTGGTCATGGGGCGGATGCTATGCGCTGGCGCGGGGATGTTCGATAGGGCCGGTCCGGGCGGCGGGACCGGGGCCGCTCCGCCGGCCGGGTCCTGTCCGGCGGCCCACACCCCTCCGGCGGCCGGGGCGCGGCCGGACCGGAGGGGTGTGGGAGGGGTGCTGAAGGACGTCAGTCCTCGATCTCGACCTGGATCTCGATCTCGACCGGCGCGTCGAGCGGCAGCACCGCCACGCCGACGGCGCTGCGGGCGTGCACGCCCTTGTCCCCGAGCACCTCGCCGAGCAGCTCGCTCGCGCCGTTGACGACGGCCGGCTGCCCGGTGAAGTCGGGAGCGGAGGCGACGAAGCCGACGACCTTGACGACGCGCTTGACGCGGTCGAGGTCACCCACGACGGAGTGAACCGCGGCCAGGGCGTTGAGCGCGCACGTACGGGCGAGCTGCTGTGCCTCGTCCGCGGTGACCTCGGCGCCGACCTTGCCGGTGCAGGTCAGCTTGCCTTCGAGGAGCGGCAGCTGACCCGCGGTGAAGACATACGATCCGGACCGGACGGCCGGGACGTACGCGGCGAGCGGCGCGGCCACCGCGGGGAGCGTCAGCCCCAGTTCCGCGAGCCGCTGCTCGACGGCGCTCACGCGCTCTTCTCCCGCTTGAGGTAGGCCACCAGCTGCTCGGGGTTGTTCGGGCCCGGGACGACCTGGACCAGCTCCCAGCCGTCCTCGCCCCACGTGTCCAGGATCTGCTTCGTCGCGTGCACCAGCAGCGGCACGGTCGCGTATTCCCACTTCGTCATGAGGGGACTGTAATGCCTGGCACAGCCCCGCCCCCGAGTAGCCCCGCCCTCGACTGGTTAGGCTCGCAGGTGTGAGGCTCCACATCGTGACGGGCAAGGGCGGCACGGGAAAGACGACCGTCGCCGCGGCGCTGGCACTCGCCCTCGCCGCCGAGGGGCGGCGGACGCTGCTGACGGAGGTGGAGGGGCGCCAGGGCATCGCACAGGTCTTCGAGACCGAGGCCCTCCCCTACGAGGAGCGCAAGATCGCGGTGGCGCCGGGCGGAGGCGAGGTCCACGCCCTGGCCATCGACGCGGAACAGGCGCTGCTGGACTACCTCGACATGTTCTACAAGCTGGGCCGGGCGGGCCGGGCCCTGAAGAAGCTGGGCGCGATCGACTTCGCCACCACGGTCGCCCCCGGTCTGCGCGACGTCCTGCTGACCGGTAAGGTCTGCGAAGCCGTGCGCCGCAAGGACCGGGCCGGCTGGCGCTCGTACGACGCCGTGGTGCTGGACGCGCCGCCGACCGGGCGGATCACCCGCTTCCTCAACGTCAACGACGAGGTCGCCGGGCTCGCCCGCTTCGGACCCATACACAACCAGGCGCAGGCCGTGATGCGGGTGATGAAGTCCCCGGAGACGGCGGTGCACCTGGTCACCCTCCTGGAGCAGATGCCCGTCCAGGAAACCGTGGACGGCGTGGCCGAGCTGCGCGCCGCGGGGCTGCCGACCGGCGCCGTGGTCATCAACATGGTGCGACCGGTGGTGATGGACGGCGCGGCCGTCACCGCGGCCCGCGAGGGGCAGCGCACGGCGATCGCCAAGGCGCTCTCCCAGGCGGGGCTGGGCGGCGCGCGACGCGGCGGCCTCGCGGAGCGGCTCGTCGACCCCCTGCTGGCCCAGGCGCACGAGCACGCGGAGCGGGTGGCTCTGGAGCGCGCCCAGCGCGAGGAGCTGAGCTCGCTCGGGCTGCCGGCGTGCGAGCTGGAGCTGATGGGAGACGGAGTCGATCTGGGCGGGCTGTACAGATTGGCTGAAAATCTGCGGAAGCAGGGGCTGGGGGTCGCATGAGCCTGGAGAGTCCGGTATTGGACATCGACCCGTTGATCGACGATCCGGAGACCCGGATCGTCGTCTGCTGCGGCTCGGGAGGCGTCGGCAAGACCACCACGGCCGCGGCGCTGGGCGTGCGCGCCGCCGAGCGCGGCCGCAAGGCCGTCGTGCTGACCATCGACCCGGCGCGCCGGCTGGCGCAGTCCATGGGGCTCACGGAACTCGACAACACCCCGCGCAAGGTGGCCGGGATCGACGAGTCCGCGGGCGGTGAACTGCACGCGATGATGCTGGACATGAAGCGCACCTTCGACGAGGTCGTGCTGCAGCACACGGACGAGGAGCGGGCCCGGGCGATCCTCGACAACCCCTTCTACCAGTCGCTCTCGGCGGGCTTCGCCGGCACGCAGGAGTACATGGCCATGGAGAAGCTGGGCCAGCTGCGGGCGCTCGACGAGTGGGACCTGATCATCGTCGACACCCCGCCGAGCCGGTCGGCGCTGGACTTCCTCGACGCCCCGAAGCGGCTGGGGTCCTTCCTCGACGGCCGCTTCATCCGGCTGCTGATGGCCCCGGCGAAGGTCGGCGGACGGGCCGGCGTGAAGTTCCTCAACGTCGGGATGTCGATGATGACCGGCACGCTCAGCAAGGTCATGGGCGCGCACCTGCTGCGCGACGTGCAGACCTTCGTGGCGGCCATGGACTCGATGTTCGGCGGCTTCCGCTCCCGGGCGGACGCCACCTACAAGCTGCTCCAGGCGAACGGGACGGCGTTCCTGGTGGTGGCCGCGCCGGAACGGGACGCGCTGCGGGAGGCCTCGTACTTCGTGGAACGGCTCGCCGCGGAGGACATGCCGCTCGCCGGGCTGGTGCTCAACCGCGTGCACAGCAGCGGTGCCTCCCAGCTCACGGCGGAACGGGCCCTGGCGGCGGCGGAGGCACTGGACGATCTGAACGGCCATACCACCGCTGACGCCCTCGGCAACGGCGCCGACGACGACCCCGCCGACGTCGGCCTCGGAGCCGAAGATCCGCGAACTCCCCAGCTGACCGGGGAGTTTGACGTATCCGCAGAAAATCTTCAAAGCGTCGGCATTGTGGATCAGCCCGGCGGGAAAGCTGGATTCCGTACGGCCGACGGCGGCGAAGGGACCACCAGTACGGACAGTGCGGACACAAGTTTTCCCCCATCGCCCACCGGCTCCCAGGCCCCCGCGCCCGCCGAGGACCCCGCACGAGACCGCGCCCCGGAGCGACACACGGACACCGACCCGGCCCCCGACGGGGGCCCGCTGGACGCCGACCGCATCGCCGCCGGCCTGCTGCGCCTGCACGCGGAGCGGATGCAACTGGTCGCGCGCGAACGGCGCACCCTCGACCGCTTCGTGTCCGTGCACCCGGACGTGCCCCTGGTGGACGTCGCGGCCCTGCCCGGCGACGTGCACGACCTCGAGGGCCTGCGCGCGATCGGCGAACGCCTCGCGCAGGGTCAGCCGACGGCCGCGTAGTCGTCGTAGCCCTCGTCGTCGAGCGGAAGCACACCCGTGCTGCGCTCGTACTCCGTGCGCGCCGTCTCCAGGAGCCTGCGCCACGAGGTGACCGTGGGACGCCGGCGCAGCAGCGCCCTGCGCTCCCGCTCGGTCATCCCGCCCCAGACGCCGAACTCGACGCGGTTGTCCAGGGCGTCGGCCAGGCACTCGGTGCGCACCGGGCAGCCGGTGCACACCGCCTTGGCCCTGTTCTGGGCCGCTCCCTGGACGAAAAGTTCATCCGGATCCGTCGTGCGGCACGCGGCCTGCGTACTCCAGTCCGTAACCCAGCTGCTCATGCTGGCGCCGTCCTCTCCCGAATCGAGGCTCCCCCACGGCGGCAAGCGGCATATTCACCGTTGCCAGTTGAGGACGTTACGGAAGGTAGGCACGGCGCAACAGCCCTTTCAGGCCCAATCTTGGATGGCCCAAACGGACTATGCGTACGCGGCAGATCACCCGACGGAGTGAGCCGACGACAAAATGGACGAACAACCACAAAAGAGTCAGATCGCCACATCGAGACCCGAGATCTGTGTCACATCACTGGCATATGACAAAAATTCGGGCAGCTCTCATCACCCACAAGAGTGAGGGGAGAAGGCAGGCGTGTGCGCTGGGACCGCGCCTGTCTGTTACAGACTAGGCGAACAAGCGAGCCCTCGTCTTGAGAATGGCAACGTAAGCTGCACTCCATGGGTCACAAGCGATCGCGCCCCCCCAGCAGCGGCGGCACCAGCTCCGCCCAGCAGGCCGCCAAGTTCCTCGGCGTAAGCGTCCTGGCCGGCGTCGTCCTGGCCGGCATCGCCCTGCCCGCGGCAGGGGCGCTCGGACTGAGCGCCAAGGGCACCGCGGCCGGATTCGACTCGCTACCGGGGGAATTGAAGCGTCCGCCGCTCTCCCAGAGCACCCGCATCCTGGACGCCAAGGGCGATCTGATCGCGAACGTCTACTCGCGCGACCGCACGGTCGTGGGGCTCGACAAGATCAGCAAGCCGATGCAGCAGGCCATCGTCGCCATCGAGGACGCCCGCTTCTACGAGCACGGAGCGATCGACGTCAAGGGCATCCTGCGCGCGCTCAACAAGAACGCCCAGGAGGGCGGGGTCTCCGAAGGCGCCTCCACGCTGACGCAGCAGTACGTCAAGAACGTCTTCGTCGAGGAGGCCGGGAACGACGCGACCAAGGTCGCCCAGGCCACCCAGCAGACCCTCGGGCGCAAGATCAAGGAGATGAAGTACGCCATCCAGCTCGAGCAGGAGCTGGGGAAGCAGAAGATCCTCGAGAACTACCTCAACATCACCTTCTTCGGCGAGCAGGCGTACGGCGTCGAGTCCGCCGCCAAGCGCTACTTCAGCAAGTCCGCCAAGGACCTCTCGCTCACCGAGTCCGCCCTGCTGGCCGGCCTCGTCCAGTCGCCGAGCCGCTACGACCCCGTCAACGACCCCGAAGAGGCCAAGAAGCGCCGCGACGTGGTGCTGCAGCGCATGGCCGACCTGAAGGACATCACCCAGGCCGAGGCGGACGCGGCGAAGAAGAAGCCGCTCGGCCTCAAGATCAGCCAGCCCAAGAACGGCTGCATCACCGCCGTGAACGGCGCCGGCTTCTTCTGCGACTACGTGCGCCAGGTCTTCCTCACCGACAAGGCCTTCGGCAAGACCAAGGCCGAGCGCTCCAAGCGCTGGGACCAGGGCGGCCTCACCATCCGCACCACCCTCGACCCGAAGGCTCAGCGGGCCGTCCAGGACTCGATCAGCAGCCACGTGTACAAGAGCGACGACGTCGCCACCGCGGTGACGCTGGTCCAGCCCGGCACGGGCAAGATCGTCGGGATGGGGCAGTCGCGTCCCTACGGCTTCGCGAAGAACCAGACGCAGATCAATCTCTCGGTCAACCAGTCCATGGGTGGCGGCATCGGCTACCAGCCCGGTTCGACCTTCAAGCCGATCACCGCGGCCGCGGCCATCGAGCAGGGCACCGACCCGGCGACCGTCTACCCCTCGCCGTACAAGATGGCCTACCCGAGCCCCGTCTCCACCTGCGGCGGCAACTGGGTCAACACCGAGGGCAGCACGGTCGAGAACGAGAACGAGTCCGAGAAGGGCCCGTACTCCATGAAGGAGGCGACCGCGAAGTCGGTCAACACCTACTACGTGCAGCTGATCAGCGACATCGGTGTGTGCCCGGTGGTCAACATGGCGAAGTCCATGGGGATAAAGCGGGCCAACGGCAAGGCCCTCACGCAGGTGCCCTCGCTGACCCTGGGCAGCCAGGAGGTCTCTCCGCTGACGATGGCGAACGCGTACGCGACCTTCGCCAACAAGGGCGTCTACTGCAGCCCGATCGCCATCGAGTCGATCACCGACGCCACCGGCAAGAAGCTCAAGGTGCCGCAGGCCGAGTGCAAGCGGGCGATGTCCGAGCAGACGGCTTCCACGCTGAACACGCTGCTCAAGGGCGTCGTCGAGGACGGCACCGGCCATGAGGCAGGTCTGTCCGACCGCGACAGCGCCGGCAAGACCGGTACGACCGACGAGCGCTACGCCGCCTGGTTCGTCGGCTACACCTCCGACATGGCCGGCGCCGTCTGGGTCGGCGACCCGACCCACAAGCGCCGCATGACCAACATCACCATCGGCGGCGTGTACCACGCCATGGTCTTCGGCGCCGACACGCCGGGCCCGATCTGGAAGGACGCGATGTCCGGGGCCCTGTCGGGGACGACGTCGGCGGACCTGCCCACGGTGGCCATCCGCGAGCCCGAGAAGCCGCGCAACGACGACCACCAGGACCCCGGCGACGAGGGCCGCCCGCGCGACGGCCGTCACGGCGGCAACGGCAACGGCGGCGGCGGAGGCGGCGACGAGAACCTCTTCGGCGGCATCTTCGGCGGCGACACCCTCGGCGGCAACGGGGCCAACGGTTTGGCCAACGGTGGCAACACCGGTGCCGGGAACGACGGCGGGCCCGGGACGGGCAACACCGTCCCTGAGACGGGCGGTCCCGGCCAACGCTGAGTCCGTGGCACTGGACAAAGCCGGAGGGGGGGGGGGGGGGGGGGGGGGGGGGGGGGGGGGGGGGGGGGGGGG